>CAYQDZ010000161.1:0-7459 GCA_964416375.1 uncultured Bacteroidales bacterium | reverse complement strand
TAGAAATTTTATGGGTTGCTTGTTTGGACCCGGGTTCGATCCCCGGCAGCTCCACAAAACAGTTTGTAGCAAGAGTAGAGAGCAACAGCGGACTACTCTTGCGGAAAACTGTTTTGTCCCTCAAGACTCACACTCAAACTCAAACTGAATCAACGTGAGCTAATTTTATGTTAGTGGTAATATAAACACCAAATACTATGTTCGATTTTGAAAAACTGGAAGTTTACCTTAAAGCGAAAAAATTCAATGGCTCAATTGCCTCATTTCTTGAACATGCCAAGTTGGAAAAAATTTAATCTGCAATCAATGTATCGTAATCAGAGAGTAAATCATTCTAAAGAATGAATTAGTCATTTATATCTTCATCAATATCAAAGCAGACCATACATTCTGCTATTTTTTTTTTATTTTAGGCACTCAAAGAAAAACTACTCGTTGAATTCTGTCAGTAAACAGGAAGAGAAAGAGCTTATAATCAGGCTCATAGAAGGAGATGCTGAGGCATTCGAGAAAATCTATTATCTATACGCTGAACGCGTATATTATTTTGCTATTCGTTACCTGAAAGACGAATCAGAAACAGAAGAGATCGTTCAGGAAGTGTTTACCAAAATTTGGGAAAGCAGACACAATATTGATCCGGACAAGTCATTTAGCGGATATATACTTACTACCACCAAGAACACCATTTTTAATGAAAACCGGAAAAAAATAAATCATCAGGCTTACTGCACCTACATCATTAACTATCTGCAGAAAAATGTGCAAAACCTTGAGGATGAAATCATCTTCCGTGACTTGATGGAAATAGTAAATAAAACCATTGCCAAACTTCCGACAAAACGCCAGGAAATATTTAAATTGAGCCGGTTACAAGGTTTACCCTATAAAGAAATATCAAAGAAACTATCGATTTCAGAAAAAACAATTGAAACGCATATGCGATTGGCATTGCGTGATATAAAAGTTGTATTGAAACCAATACTCAAAAAGATTTTTTAATATTGCTAAATGTCCTTTGTTACTCCATTAAGGGAGATAACCAGGTTGATGGTATTATATTTATGTTGAATTTTTAAAAGGCAGAAGAATAATGAAGTATGGATTTTTTGATGATGAGAGGAAAGAATATGTAATAACAAACCCGCAAACTCCCTTTCCATGGATCAATTATTTAGGCAACGAAGATTTTTTCTCACTAATTTCCAACACCGCCGGTGGTTATAGTTTCTATAAAGATGCGAAATTCCGCCGTTTAAACAGATACAGGTACAACAACGTGCCTATCGATAATGGCGGCCGGTATTTCTATATCAATGATGGAGGTACTATCTGGTCACCAGGGTGGAAACCTGTGAAAACAGAACTCGACAAGTATGAGTGCCGGCACGGTTTAAGTTATACTTCCGTAAAAGGAGAAAAAAACGGAGTTGAGTCTGAGGTTGTATTTTTTGTGCCGCTCAATTCATGGTGTGAAATACAGAAAATGAAACTCACAAACAAAGGCAATAAAACAAAAAAGGTAAAGCTATTTTCCCTGATTGAATGGTGCCTGTGGAATGCTGAGGACGATCAAAACAATTTGCAAAGAAATTTATCTACCGGAGAAGTTGAAATTCATGGATCCACTCTTTATCATAAAACAGAATACAAAGAGAGGCGCAATCATTATGCATTTTACTATGTAAATGCTCCTGTCCAAGGATACGATACCGATCGCGAATCGTTCATCGGATTGTATAACGAGTTTTCCCATCCTGATGTTGTCGTTACAGGAAAATCGAAGAACAGCGAGGCTCATGGCTGGTCGCCTATTGCGTCTCATTGTATTGAAGTTGAATTGCAAGCCGGTGAATCAAAAGAATATGTATTTCTTCTGGGCTATGTTGAAAATGAAGAAGATCAGAAATGGGAAAGCAAAGGAGTGATTAACAAAACAAAGGCAAAAGCATTAATTAACAAATTCGATACAACGGACAAAGTAAACCAGGCCCTTCATGAGCTTTCAATTTACTGGAAAAATCTCTTAAGTATTTATTCCCTTGATAGCGAAGATAAAAAACTGGACCGAATGGTAAATATCTGGAATCAATACCAGTGTATGGTTACTTTTAACATGTCACGTTCAGCCTCATTTTTTGAAGTAGGTATTGGGCGTGGAATGGGTTTCCGTGATTCGAACCAGGACCTCATCGGCTTTGTTCATCAGATACCCGAACGTGCCCGCGAACGAATCATTGACATTGCCTCCACTCAGTTCGAAGATGGTGGTGCCTATCATCAATATCAGCCTTTAACAAAAAGAGGCAACGATGCCGTTGGTGGTAATTTTAACGATGATCCCTTATGGCTGATCCTTTCGACAACCGCCTACATAAAAGAAACAGGTGACTTTTCTATACTGGAAGAAATGGTTCCCTTTGATAATGATGAAAGCCTGGCCAAAACACATTTTGAACATTTGAAAGCTTCCTTCTACCATGTGACTAATAACCTGGGGCCTCATCAGCTACCATTGATTGGCCGGGCCGACTGGAACGATTGCCTGAACCTGAATTGTTTCTCAAAAGATCCGAATGAATCGTTTCAAACTACCGAAAACCAAACAGGAGGTTCTGCCGAATCGGTAATGATTGCCGGCCTTTTTGTAGTGTATGGCCGCGACTATGTGGAACTTTGCCGTAAAACAGGTAAAAAAAATGAAGCTGATGAAGCTCAAAAACATGTTGACAATATGGTTAAAGCCATTAAGAAAAATGGCTGGGATGGCGAATGGTACCTGAGGGCATACGATTTCTTTGGGAAGAAAGTAGGAAGTCAGAAAAATGAAGAAGGTAAAATCTTTATCGAATCGCAAGGTTGGTGTACTATGGCTGAAATTGGTATGGAAGATGGTATGTGTGAGAAAGCCCTGAACTCAGTGAAGGAACACCTTGATTGTGAATATGGGATTGTTTTGAATAATCCGGCCTTTACAGAGTACGTAATTGAATACGGAGAGATATCCACTTATCCTGCAGGCTATAAAGAAAACGCCGGGATTTTCTGTCATAATAATCCGTGGGTAATTATTGGAGAAACATTGATTGGAAGAGGAGACCAGGCATGGGAGTATTTCCGTAAAATTTGTCCTTCGTACCTTGAGGAAATCAGTGATTTGCATAAGACTGAACCCTATGTATATGCTCAAATGATTGCCGGGAAGGATGCTTCCAGACCCGGAGAAGCAAAAAACAGCTGGCTAAGCGGTACGGCAGCATGGAATTATTATACCCTCACGCAATATATTCTTGGCATAAAACCAAATTACGATGGCCTTGAAATTTCTCCTTGTATTCCAAAATCATGGAAAAGCTATCGTGTTTCCCGAAAATTTCGTGGCGCACTATATGAAATCAGCATTGATAATTCAGCAGGAGTAAATTGCGGAATTAAAGAGCTGAAAGTCAATGGAGAAATAATAAAAAGCCATATTGTTCCCATTCAAAAAGCCGGCACCATTAACAAGATCATCGTTGTGTTAGGTTAATATACAGGCACAATTTTTCCATTCCCATTAAGGGATAAAGAAATTTGATGTGTATTTATCATGTATTAATAACTATTTATAGTGCAAAGAAAAAACCTAAATAAGGAGCTTCTCAGTGAGTTAATAATCGGCAAACCTGACATGAAAATTAATTCTGAAATATTTGAGACAGAAGAAGTTAAGGCTTTAATGTACCACCAATGGAAAAATCCGAATGAAGTGGTCGGATCACACAAACCCGATTTTAAGATTCTCTTTGAGAAGATCAGGGAAATAACTCACCCCGAAAAAGCGGAGAAATCTGCAAACACACAATATCTGATACATGAAATAGATGATCTCAAAACTCAGTACAAATCGTTAAAAACGAGGTTACGAGTATCTTTAAGTATCGCTGCTTCAGTGATACTTTTAATTACTTTTGGCGCCTTGTCTATTATAAGTTCCAACAAAGTATTTCAAAAAACTTACACAGAAAATATCGCTCCTTCCGGACACAAATCTAATGTTATATTACCTGACGGAACCAAAGCATTTCTTAATTCAGGGACAATACTCAAGTATGATAATTTTTTTGGTAAAAAATACAGAAATATTGAACTTGCAGGTGAGGCATTTTTTGAGGTCCAAAAAAATGAGAAACTTCCTTTTGTAATTGTTACAGAAGATGTTACGGTAGAAGTAATTGGCACAAAGTTTAATATTATGGCCTATCCGGATGATGAATATGTCGAGACTACGGTTACGGAAGGCAAAGTTACAGTAACAGAAAACTATAACAAATCTTCCCTTCTGCTTACAGTAAACCAAAAGGCAACTTTCGATAAGAACACGAATGAGCTTCTTTTAAATAACATTAATCCGGAGCCATACATTTCCTGGAAGGAAGATATTCTTTCATTTGATAATGAGAATTTCAGTAATGTCATAAAAAAGCTGGAACGCTGGTATAACGTTACCATATTTGTTGAGGGGAAAGATTCTATTGCTGACAGGTACACACTCACAATTAAGAGTGAAAGTCTGCGGGAAGTTCTTGAATTAATAAGCCTGACAACCCGTATTGAATATACAATTAAAGAAAACAAGGTTACGATCAAATACAAATAAAATACTAACACTAATAATACCCATTATGAGAAAATCCAAAAACACTTTATCAGGTTATACATAATTATGAGGGCATCATAAACCATATCAACCCAACTATTATGTATTGTTCATTTTAACTCAAATTACTTTAGAATTTATAACACTCACTAAGTATGAAGAAACATCTTTTTTACCTAATGAATCCGTTACTTGAGAGAAAAAACTCATTGGCCCTTAAAATACTTGGAGTTATGCTTCTTGTATTTGCCATCAATTTCTCTTCTGTATCCGCAAGTGAAAGTCTGCTCAGTGAAAGAATTCAGCTGAGTGTAGACAATGTCACTCTAAAAGACGCACTTAAGGAAATTGAACGACAAAGTGAATTCACTTTCCTGTATAATGATGCATCTATTAATGTTAACCAAACGGTATCGGTTAGTGCATCCGAATTATCAATCAAAGACCTTCTTGATGAAGTGCTCGACAATAAGGGTATCAATTACATGATAATCGATAACCAGATTGTATTGACAAAAGCTGTCAAACTTCAGGAGGACAAAACCACAATTAGTGGTCAGATCACCGATTCAGAATCAGGTGAAGGACTTCCCGGAGTAACAATTGTAGAAAAGGGAACCAGCAATGGTACCATTACCGATCTCGATGGTAATTACACGCTTTCTGTTGCTAAAACTGCCTCTCTGTTAATATCCTATGTAGGTTATATTACTGAAGAAGTATTGGTTGCCGGACAAACTGCAATTAGTCTCGCTCTTGTACCTGATATTATCAGTCTTGAAGATGTTGTGGTTATCGGCTACGGTACAATTAGAAAGAGTGATCTTACTGGCGCAGTAGCTTCAATTTCGGCTGAGGAATTGCAGCAATCTGCCGTTTCAGGTGTTGATCAAGCTCTTCAAGGCCGTACAGCAGGAGTAACAGTAACGTCGAATTCAGGATCACCCGGTACAGCTCCTACAGTTCGGATAAGAGGTATTGGTACCTTAACAACTCCCGATCCTTTTTTTGTTATTGATGGTATCCCTGTATCAGCTGAAGAAGCGGGAGCGCTTAACCCCGGTGATATTGAATCAACAGAAATTCTTAAGGACGCTTCAGCTGCAGCTATATATGGTGCACGTGCTGCTAATGGAGTGGTTCTTATAACTACAAAAAAAGGGAAAGCAGGCACCTCGGTGGTTTCTTTCGATGCATATACAGGAGTACAAACTCTGGCTAAAAAATATGAATTAACAAATCAGCGTGAATTCATAACAATCCGTAATGAATTGCAATCCGAGGACAATCAGGAAATTCCTGACACCTTGCCAAGTACTGATTGGCAGGATGAAATTTTCAGAAAGGCAAAAATATCCAATTATCAATTGTCATTTCTTGGCGGAACTGAAAAAACACAGTATGCATTGATCGGTAGTTATTTTAATCAGGAAGGTATTATTAAAAAAACCGATTACGAAAGGTATTCGATCAGATTGAATACATCATCTGATATTAAACCCTGGTTAAAGGTTGGAGAAAATGCAAGCTATTCTTCCATCAAAAGAAATTATGTTCCTGAGCAGGATGAATACATATCGGTTGTTGTAACTGCTCTTAATATGGACCCGGCAACTCCGGTATATAATGAAGATGGTGACCCCTCAGCAGGAATCAGGAACAACATAAAAAATCCTGTTGGATCCCTTGAAAGAGATGACCGTGTTGAAACCAGTGATAAATTATTGGGTAATTTTTTTCTTGAAATTCAACCCGTTAAGTGGTTGACATTTCGTACCACAGGAGGTACGGAATTGACAAGATTAAAGGATGAAAGTTTCTTACGCGATTATAACGAATCGAATACTTACTTCCTGACAGAAAATCAGTTATCAAAATTTAATCGTGAGTATACTACTTTGATTTTGGAAAATACTCTTACTTTCAAAAAAACAATTGCAGAAAAACACAATTTGCAGGTTTTGGCAGGTTATTCCCGTCAGAGTAATAAATACCGATACAATTGGATAGTAAGCAATGATGTACCAGAGGATCCGGATATCAGATATGTTTCAAATGCTTCTGATCCTACCAGTCTTGAAGGTGCTGACATTGCAACTACTCTCGGTGGAATAAAAAATGACCACCCCCTGATTTACGATGCCCATCTTATATCATACCTGGGCAGGATAATGTACAATTACGGTGGCCTGCTCGATATTCATGCTTCAATCCGTCGTGATGGGTCCAGCAAATTTGGAGATAATAATAAATGGGGGGTATTCCCTTCCTTCGCAGCAGGATTTAAGCTTAGTGAATTAGATCTCATCAAAAATTTAGATTTCATTAGTTTCTTAAAAATCAGAGCCGGCTGGGGGCAATTGGGTAACCAGGAAGTGGGTGACTACAGGGCTTATACTGAAATTCGCGGTAGTATGAATTACAATTTCGGTCCGGGAGGTGCACAGGAAACCGTTTCTGGTGGGTCTCCAACTTCTATCGGTAATCGTGACCTAAAATGGGAAGCCACGGAAATGACCAACTTCGGTCTGGACTTTTCTATGTTCGAAAACAAATTGAGTTTCAACATCGATTACTTTATCAGAACAACCAAAGATATGTTGATAGAAGTCCCAATTCCTGGTCTGACAGGTGTTCAGGATGCTCCTTTGGTTAACAAGGGTACACTTAAAAATTCCGGCCTGGAAGTAAATGGTCTGTTTAAGAATAAGATGGGTGATTTTTCCTATGAAATAGGAGGTAATATTGCCTTTATCAAAAACAGAGTCATTAAACTTGGTACCGATGATGATTATTTTCAATCAGGAGTATTCAGAGCAG
>CAYQDZ010000160.1:0-7477 GCA_964416375.1 uncultured Bacteroidales bacterium | reverse complement strand
ACCTCCTGGTTTTTATTAAATTTCCTCAGCATCCACACGGCTTGTATATCTCCGCCTGCGGCGCATGAAAAGAAGATGGCAAAAAACATCAACAAAGCATTACCGCTAAACATGGCCACAATGGCTGGCAGAATACCCATGAAAATCAAGGGGGCCAGTCCGCCCAGAACATACTGCCAAACTTTGAGGGATTCTGTACAATGACAATAAGGTGTTAAATATTCCCATTTTATTCCAAAATGAACAGAGCGGAAACCTTTCTTTGAGAAAGCAGCCCATACCGTTCCATGCAGTAATTCATGTGTTATCACTCCAAGAACAATAAACAGAAACAAAAATAAAATAGAACGAAACCGGAGTTCAAAGAGTACATTCTTGCCCCAAACAAGATAGAAGGGCAAAGCATAAAGAATCAGAATGGGGAAGATCAACAGAAGAGCCCTGATGCTCACTTTTTCTATTGACAATGTATACGCTTTACCCTCTCCGATATTTTGATTCTCCCTGTTCATGTTTTAAAATTCTGAATACAATGTGGAAAAAACAATTGAAAAAGAGGCTGTCTAAAAAGTCCTGCACCACTTACCCCTCTAATTCCCCTAAAGGGGAGAACGCCAACATACTGCATGCGAAAGATTTCCCCTTTAGGGGATCAAGGGGTGAGCGGAGGAAAATAACTAAAAAGGAGCTTTTTGGACAGCCTCTTATATTTTTACATCACGTGAACCATCAGTACGAAATGATTTCGAATGGAAGATCAATCGTTTCACTAAACTCCTCGCCTAAGTCCAGCATGTCTTCATCATCTTCTTCGTAGAACCAAACAACCTGAACTTTATGGCCATCTTCACCGATCTCTTCCAGTTTGATCAGAATATCCTGTATCAGTTTTGAGGTTGCCGTGTTGAAATAGATGTATTTAAAAACAAACTCCGTTTCTTCATTGGGCGTATCTTTGTACTCTTCAAGCCAGTCCAGCACAGGTTGGTAAAAAACCACGACATCTTCCGGAAGTGATCTTCCGGAGATCTCAAAAATATCGTTTTCAGGATCTAATAATACTTTTGGTGTATCGTTAGTCGCTCTGATATCTAAAGCTTCCATAACTCCAGGCTAATTGAAAATATTCGTTAATTAATGGTACGTTAAGATATGAAATATGTTTTATAAGCAGTAGTTTTTTATCAACAAATCTTATCAGGCTTACAGGGTGGCAATATGGTGTCCACAAGACTGGCATGCACCATGATTGGTGAGGTTGCTTACATTTGTGGAATAGCCATTGCGAAAAATTACAGTCTGCTGACAATTCGGACAAACAGTATTCTGAAAATCATTTCCAGGCAAATTTCCAACATAAACGTAATGCAATGACTCGCCGGCTATGTTCGCCATGTTCCATATCAAATCAACGGAGGTAGCCTTGTTATGTAGCTTATATTTAGGGAAATATCTTGAGATGTGTAAAGGAACTTCCCTGCCTAAATTTTGAGATATCCATTTCACCATCTGGCGAAACTGCTCTAAATCGTCATTGATTTCAGTAACTGCCAGAAAGGTGATTTCCAGGTGACATTCTCTCTCTTTTATCAGTTGCAAAGTATTGAGAATATTTACCAGTTTACCACCTGCAAACGATTTGTATATTTTATCATCAAATCCTTTTAGGTCAATGTTAAAAGCATCAATGCATTCCGTTAGTTTCAGCAGAGGTTCGCGGTTAATAAAACCATTGGATACTAAAACATTTTGAAAACCATTCTGATGTACTTCTTTTGCCGTATCAACCATATATTCATACCAGACAACCGGTTCGTTATAGGTATAGGCCACTCCTATATTTAAAGGATTTGTTTTTACATGTTTCATGATATCGGAAACACTCATTTTCAACAATCGGGGAAAATCATTTTTTCCGGCCTGCGAAATATGATAGTTCTGACAGCACTGACATCTGAAATTACATCCTAAGGATCCAATGGAAAATATTTCTTTTCCCGGATGAAAATGGTACAAAGGCTTTTTTTCGATGGGATCAAAATGTGTAGCTGAAAGCAAACCATAAACTTCCGTTTGTAAAATACCATCCTGGTTGGAACGGACTTTGCATATTCCGGAATTCCCGGGTGCTATTTTGCATTCATGAGGACAAATCAAACATTGTACTCTGTTGTTTTCAAGCTTTTTATAAAAGTCTGCTTCCATTGCTGCAGATGGTTTGTATCAGCGTTTTTCTGAAAATCGGACATGATGTCTGCATTGTTATACAGTATATCTATTCCTCCAAACTTATCCAATACATGATTCGTCAATTTCGAAATTTGTTTGTTATCTGAAAGATCGCCTTCAAGCTGATGAACTTTAACATCATATTTTCTCAGCAGGTTGAAGGTTTGAGTTGTATTCTCAATTGTCCGTCCATGAATAACAATGTTTGCCCCTAATTCGGCAAGGCCCGATGCGATCTGCTGTCCAACCCCTCTGCTCGAACCTGTTACCAAAGCCGTTTTTCCTTTTAATCTCATAGCAATCAAAAAATGAATATTAAAACCATCTGCCCTTATTCATTTCGTATGTTAAAACAAATTGTTTGTTTCCTAAATGAGTTGTTCGGCACAATGATTCGCTCAAATGTGTTTTGAGCCGGTTCTATTCTTTACCGTATTAAATCTGAGGTAATTATTTTGTTATTTTATACTTTTCAGCAAATTCATCTGAGATATAGTTATCATAATTCTCACATACATGAGATGCAAATTCAACGGCAGTTTCAATAATTTGCTTCCATTCTTCAACGCCAAGATTAGAAACCTGTTTGTACCGGATATCGTTTTTATACAATGCATATACGATACCGGCATTCAAACTATCGCCTGCCCCTATGGTGCTTTTCGAAACGATTGTTTTAATAGAAAATTTTTCGGATAATTTCGGAGTACGCAGAAAAACTCCTTTTGTTGATGAGCTATAGAGCAAACAGGGTGGCTTATCTCCAAATTGCATGTATGTTTCATCGGCATTTTTTGAACCGTAAATAAAGGAAAAATCCTCGTGTGAACCACGCACAATGGTTGCGCTGGATATGTTTTCCAAAATCATTGGTTTCAGTTGCGGAAGATCATGGAGGTGTTGTTTTCTGAAATTCGGATCATAAATAACAATAGCTTTTTTCTTATTTGCTTCCTTAATAAAATGCATTAACTTTTTTCTTACTTCGGGAGTTATAGCATAAAAAGAACCAAAAAGCACAATGTCATCCTGATTCAGATGAGGAAACTCGATATCCAGTCTTTTCTCAGGATAGATCTTATAAAAATCGTAACTGGCATCATTGTTCTCATTCAGAAAAGCCAGAGCTAATGCTGATTGTCCATCATAATAGCGATACACATAATCAGTATTCACATGATTATTTTTCAGAAAAAGATCAATGAAATTACCTACTTCATCCAAACCATATTCACCTATAAATTGCACGGGGATATTCAAGCGGCCTAAGGTAACTGCCGTATTTAAACCGGCACCTCCGGCTTTGGCTGTAAATGGTTGATTCTCTTTGAATAAAATATCCAGAACTGTCTCTCCAATCGCATAAACTTTACGCATCATCCAACTCTTTTACTAATTTTAATAACTCTTCAAAATCATGTGTCCCTGCTTCCCTGCAGAGTTCAAACAGTATGGATTCGCTTGATGTAATAACAGAGCCCACATCACGCATGCGCCATACTGCAACTTCTTTGTCATTTTCCCGGTTTGAGCCAATACAATCATTGACAATGACAGGATTAAAATTATTATAGAGCAAATCGAGTGCTGTCTGCAGTATACAAATATGAGCCTCAATACCCAACATAATCACATTTCTTTTTCCAATCCTGTTTAGCACTTTAATGAAGGCAGGCTCACGATAACAACTGAATGTTTTCTTTTCAATGTATGAAAAATTTCCTATGGCCTTATTGATCTCAGGTATAGTTGAACCCAGGTCTTCTGTATTCTGTTGTGTCACAACAATCGGGATGGTAAATAATTTTAATCCTTTAAGTAATTGAAGTGATCTCTGAACCAATAACCTGGAGTTAATGATTGACGGAATAAGCTTTTCCTGCATATCAATCACCAAACCAATTGTATTTTCCCGGTTTATTCTCATAACTTAACAATAATAACAAAAATAGGCAATAACTTGTTTATTAAGGTATTTATATCAATTTAATAATTCATTTAGACAGAAATCCGTTTTTCTAAATTAAACTCTGACATAAGTATATTTCAGGCTTCGTTCACTTGGCTTTAAGACTTAAAATATATATTTATGAAAACCATTCTGTCAGAGTCATTATTCCTGTCTCGACTTTAATCCAAGATAGCCTCCATGGTGTCGTTTGGCATAATCCTGGTTGGAAAAATTTACTTTCTCCATCATTAAAACTACTAAAATATCTCCTATTACGGTCATGGTGGTTGTAGAGGTTGTGGGAGTTAAGCCCAGGGGGCAAACTTCATCCGGATTTCCTGTGTACAAAATAAAATCTGCCAATTCACCCAAAGGACTCTCCCTGTTGCCTGTTAAAATTACTATGGGTATTTCAGGAAACAAATTTCTGCTGAGTTTAAATAACTCTAATATTTCACGTGTTTTCCCTGAATTGGAAACCAACAAGATGACATCATTTTTTTGTATAACTCCTAAGTCTCCATGCTGAGCGTCACTCGGATGAAGAAAAATAGCCGGCGTACCTGTAGAACTAAAGGTGGTAGCAATATTCTGTGCGATCTGTCCTGCTTTCCCCATACCACTAGCAATCAACTTCCCATGCTTTCGATGAACAAAATCATAGAACAGCTCGGTGACTTTCTCATACACATCACTCACAGGTATCTTTTCAATAGCCTCTGCCTCCTGCTCCAGCAATTTTTTAATTCTCTGTTCCATTATTTTTTTTTCAAATATAGGTTCTATCATCGGGTTTGGAAAATTTTTTTATCCTCTGAAGAATGATCCGGGATACTTGAGTCAATTTATTTATTTTTACCTGAGCTTATGCAAAGAATTAAAGTTTAAATTTGAATATGATAAAACCCTATGAATAAAAATATCCTTACCTGGCTCCTTTGTATGATGATCCTGAATTCATGCAGTTACAAAAGAAAACTCACTGCCAGAAAGATTATACTTTCTCCCTTATATTCTTCCGGCATGGTAATACAAACATCACCTCACACCTGTATACACGGGTATGCCACTCCCGGATCAACCCTTGCCGTAAGAATTTCTGATTACATACGATTGGTTCATTCCGATTCGACAGGCATGTGGCAGGTACAGTTTCCGGAGATCATTCTGAGCCAGCCTTTTTCGTTGTTTGTTGAGGGTTCCGATACAATCATAGAGCTTAAAAATGTATTGGCAGGCAAAGTCATTGTCATTGCCGGCGATGCTTATCTGGATCCGGTTTCAGCATTGAGTGAAACACATTGCAGTAAACCTGAAGACTTAGCACTTCAGCATATCAAAGTATATAAAGCTTTACCTTCGGATATTCTCTTGCCTTCATCAGAATTCAGAACGGGGAAATGGCTTTCTGCTGAAGAGGCAATGCATGATGCAAATACCTGCAAAGTAATTCGAATAGTCAGTAAGCTGCCGGCCGGCAGAGCCTCAACGGTTGGAATTGTAGATCTTACATGGCCGGGATCTACCCTGGAGGCATGGATGCCGGGAGCTGCGCTTCAGGATTCAGTCCCGGAATGGACTGCGAAAGCCGGTCTCAACTCAGTTCTGAAATCAAATGACAAGATATTCTCCACCATAAGATATATGGCTGACACATGCCATGACGGAATAAAAAGAGGAGTCAGAAGAGTTTGGTTCGATGACGAATTCTGGAAAGAAACCTCCTTGCCTGCTAACATTTCAAAAAAGATCGATCTTCAGAAAAAGCGGATCGTACACCTGAGAAAATATATATATATATCATCCAGGTACCTGACATCAGATTTCATCATCAGGCTGGGAAAAATTCACGGCTGGACGGAATTTTATTTTAATGAAGTAAAAATTGATCCTGTGCTTCTGGAAAACGGGCAAACACAACTTACCATTCCCGATACCATTATGCGCGTATGGTCCAATTTGCTTGCCGTAAAATTGTTTTGTACCGACAGCCTGGCCGGAATATATGGAACAGAATTTACCTGCACAAATGCCGATTCCACTTTTCGGGTAAATATTGATCAGAAATGGAAATACAATTTCCGGCTGGAAGCAGATTTTCCCCGGCATACAAACATCGAAAAGTATCCTTCAGCCCTTTATAACGGGATGCTCTCCCCCATGCTGGATCATGCCTATTCTTCCTTTATCTGGTACGGTGGATTCAATGATATGGCCAATACTACAAATTTCAAAACCGACTTATGCAAATTTTTGAGGGCTACAGGATGCAATGATTACTTCATTGCATATGATGCTTCCAAAGAGCATGATACCCTGGTTTACGGACAAGGCATGAAACAACTCGAACACAAGCTTGTGGAAACAGCAAAAAGCTGCGATGCGAAAACAATAGTTGCTACAGAATAAGAAGTTACCTTTCGATCAGGCAGCAGTGCAAGAGGTTCATGTAAACCCATACGCAAAATTTATTCTACCTGAATTTGCCTGAGCCACACATTATCCCTTCCTACGGCACGTGAACGATCCTTTTCATAGGTCCATGACAAGAAATGCGTTCCGATATCAAATACCATACTGAAGGTAACCCATCCTGTTTCTCCGCTTGCATAGTTAATCTCTACGATGCTGTCTGCTGAAAAAGAAAACACATCGTAGGTAGGCTCCGAACTGACATTGTACTCAAAGGTCAGAATCGCCGGCTCACTGTTAATCAGTGTAGCCTCCATGCTTGTCGTCTGTTTATCTGCTATTTCCGGGCTTTGGTATATACCCTCAGGCATGGGCCATGTCGAAATAAACTCTATACGATTGTATTCATACTCTTCCAGAACATCAACAGTAACCATTGGATCGCTGGCGAATTTCATGGATTTTGTCCTGGCAAAATTAATCACCAACAAGGTATCGTATGCATCCGGCACATGGTACGTGGGTGAAATTTTTCCCGGCTCTGCAATCAATCCCAGGTATTCCTCCTCCTCGTTGAATAAGCCCAGTGTTTCGCTTGTGTTGTTGTTTATGTTAATGGTCTTATGGGCGATGCCCGATCGCAACATGACCTCTTCATTCTGCACAATGCTAACATCATTAAATTCAGCAATCTGATCGCCTCCCAGATTTCTGGTAAGAAAAGAATATTCCTCAACCGGGAGGATAAAGAATCTTGTTATTTCTTATTGAAAAATGACAAATACCTTTTGAAAGGGTTGCATGTACAGGAGGAAATATTCTATATAAAATAACGTGAGTTCGATATAAGCCAAAAGATGTAAATTATTGATTTCTTATTATATA
>CAYQDZ010000159.1:0-7500 GCA_964416375.1 uncultured Bacteroidales bacterium | reverse complement strand
TATATAATTAAAAATCAATAGCATACAACATTTACATTATATCGAACTCACGTTATTATACACTTTGTTTAAGCAATCTCAAAACCTTTTTATCGATTGGAAAACTTAATTCTTCTTCAGGTATCGCTTCCATTTTTTTGTACCTGAACGATACAATTTCGCCGCCCTGTTTATCAAAGTCAAAAGGATTTGATGACAGTCTGAATTTTTCCGGTTCAATAAATCTGGCAAAGTAATATATGGATATCAATTGCTGATTTTCATGAAATAAGGCTTTCTGAAAAAAGTCAGTCGTGTAAAAATGCCGGATTACTTCAATTTCCTGCCCGAATTCTTCTTTGGCTTCACGAAGAAGACATTCAACGGTTCCTTCTCCGGGTTGTAATCCTCCGCCGGGAAATTTGGTCATACGGATCCCAAAACGTTTTTCATCGGCAAGAAGGATCTCCTGCTTATCGTTGATAAACAAACCGTAGACCCTGATATTGAAGCTATCGATCTCCTGCATGTATTTTGCTTTTATTCATGGGTGAATTTCTCTATGAGTTTTTTCATTCCATTGACGTCTTCAGGCTCAAACCATGTAATAGCCTTATCATTTCTAAACCAGGTCAATTGTCTTCTTGCGTATGCACGGCTATGGTTTTTGATTTGCTCACTTGCCTCATCAAGTGATATCTTTCCTTCGAAGTATTCAAACAGCTCCTTGTAACCCACCGTGTTGAGCGGTGTTAGATCTTTAAAGGGATGCAATGACATCGCTTCATCCGGTAATCCTTTTTTCATCATCTTATCTACCCGTTTATTGATCCTGCTATAAAGAGTTTCCCGGTCTGTATTAAGGCCTATTTTCAGTATTTGGAAAAACCGGGAAGATTTTTCCTTTTTTAAAAAGGAAGAATAGGGTTTGCCTGTCATTTCGAAAACTTCAATGGCTTTGAGAATTCGTTTCGGATTGTTTTTATCCACTTCTTCATAATAAGAAGGGTCAATTTCTTTCAATTTTGACTGAAGGAATATTAATCCTTTTTTTCTGTGCAAATTCTGCCACTTTTTTCTGACGTTCTGATCAATAGACGGCAGTTCATCTATACCCTCACATACTGCATTGATATAAAGTCCCGAGCCTCCAACCATAATGATCATATCCTTTTCAGAAAAATAGTGTTTAAGAAAGGTCAATACTTCCTGCTCATACATGCTGGCATTGTACTGGTCATGAATGGAGTGCGATTGTATAAAATGATGTGGTACCGCATCCAATTTATTTTCAGAAGGAACAGCCGTCCCGATCTTCATTTCTTTAAAAAATTGCCGTGAATCTGCGGATATGATCTCACACCTGAAATGCTGTGCTAATTCTACACCAATCTTTGTTTTGCCAATCCCTGTCGGGCCGCAAATTACGATCAGGGTGTTTTGCATAAGTACAAAATTTAGCTGAATCTAATTCATTTGCAAATTTAATCCATGATTCATCCCGGATATCTGGGTGCATTGAAAATCCAAACACCAATTATCAAATGTAATATTCCAAAAAGTTCTGTCAAGAGTTTTGAAAATTGATATTTTAGAAATTGGGTTTTAATTGTTATTTCTGATTTGTTTTTTGGAATTTACAGCTTTATGCCTTGTTGTTTTCGAATGCAGTTGAGAGCAGAACCATGCAGAAACCATTCGATCTGATTTTTATTGTATGTATGGCTCACTTCAAATTCTTCTTTTGTTTTATCTGTATGATGCAAAACCACCTTAAGGTTTATATCGGGAGCAAACTCCGTAAGTCCATAAATATCAATCGAATCATCTTCGCGAACTTTATCATAGTCTGCTTTATTTACAAAGGTCAGAGCAAGCATTCCCTGTTTTTTCAGATTGGTTTCGTGAATGCGGGCAAAGGAACGCACAAGCACAACTTTTACACTCAAATGCCTGGGCTCCATAGCAGCGTGCTCACGAGAAGAGCCTTCACCGTAATTCTCATCACCCACGACAATGGTGCCGATCCCGTTTGCTTTATAGCTTCTGGCTGCAGCAGGGATTTCAGAATATTCACCCGTAACCTGGTTCATAACCGAATTGGTCTTATCATTGAAGTAATTTCCTGCTCCGATTAACAGGTTATTGGAGATATTGTCCAGGTGTCCGCGGTACCTGAGCCATGGACCGGCCATGGAAATATGGTCGGTAGTACATTTACCCTTTGCTTTCATCAGAAGCTTCAGGCCGGTAAGGTCTTTTTCGTTCCAGGGTTCAAATGGAGTAAGAACCTGCAGTCGATCAGATTTTGGATTCACTGCCACTTCAATTTTATCCCCGTTTTTTGCCGGAGCCTGATAACCCCTGTCTTTTACGTCAAAATGATTCAATGGCATCTCCAAACCCTTTGGCTCTTCCAGCTTCACCTTTTTACCTCCTTCATTTGTAAGTGTATCAGTGGTTGGATTAAATGAAAGATCACCGGCGATGGCAAAAGCTGTTGTCAGTTCAGGAGAGGCTACAAAAGCATGTGTGTTCGGATTTCCGTCGTTACGCTTTGCGAAATTTCTATTGAAGGAAGTCATGATGGAATTTTTTTCCTGTTTATCAGCACCGTGTCTTGCCCACTGACCGATACACGGACCGCAGGCATTGGCCAATACCAGTCCTCCGATTTTTTCAAATTTATCCAGGAGCCCATCACGTTCAGCAGTAAACCTGACCTGTTCAGAACCCGGAGTAACTGTGTATTCGGCTTTCACCTTAAGGTGTTTTGAAATGGCCTGCTCGGCTATAGAAGCCGCACGCGTAAGATCTTCGTAAGAGGAATTTGTGCAAGATCCTATTAAGCCAACCTCAAGTTTAGCCGGCCAGTTATTTTCCTTTACTGCTTTGGCAAATTCTGAAAGCGGAGTTGCACGGTCGGGAGTAAACGGACCATTGATATGTGGTTCGAGTGTTGAAAGATTAATTTCAATTACCTGGTCAAAATACTGATCGGGATGCGCGTAAACCTCCTCATCACCGGTGAGTTCGCTGGCAATTGAATCAGCCATTTCAGCTATTTGTGTCCGGCCTGTGCCGCGAAGGTACTCTGACATTTTCTGGTCATATCCGAAAACAGATGTGGTGGCACCTATTTCGGCACCCATATTGCAAATGGTTCCTTTTCCGGTGCAGGATATTGAAGAAGCGCCTTCACCAAAGTATTCAACAACACAACCGGTTCCGCCCTTTACTGTGAGTATTCCGGCAACTTTCAGGATCACATCTTTTGCTGAAGTCCATCCACTGAGTTTGCCTGTTAACTTTACACCAATTAATTTTGGAAACTTTAATTCCCATGGCATCCCGGTCATTACATCCACAGCATCGGCACCACCCACTCCAATAGCTATCATACCTAATCCTCCGGCATTTACCGTATGAGAATCAGTACCTATCATCATGCCACCGGGAAATGCATAATTTTCAAGAACCACCTGGTGAATAATTCCTGCTCCGGGTTTCCAAAATCCAATGCCATACTTATTTGATACCGAACTCAGAAAATGATATACTTCTTTATTGCTGGTGTTTGCTGTATGCAAATCTTCTTTAGCACCGGTTTTTGCCTGAATCAAATGATCGCAATGAACGGTTGAAGGAACTGCTACCTTATTTTTACCTGCCTGCATAAACTGGAGCAATGCCATCTGTGCAGTAGCGTCTTGCATTGCCACCCTGTCGGGATCAAAATCCACATAATCAACACCTCTTTCATGCGTTTTAACAAATGGATCTGTGAGATGAACATACAGGATTTTTTCCGTTAAGCTCAATGCTTTTCCACTCAGTTTTCGGGCTTCATTTACTTTTCCAACATACCCGGAATACATTGTTTTTACCATTTCAAAATCAAAAATCATCATCAGTAGTTTTTAAATTCAAGGAGACACCTTATTAAGGTGTCGCAAGTTACAAAATTATGCCAGATTAGGTTTTGTAAGATCGATTTCAAATGATTCAATTTTCCGGAACACCAAATTGTATCGATCACACTGAATAAACACTTGTTAATTTTACCTGTTCATAATTTTCTCAGGTTTTGATTAAAATATCGTATATTTAAGGCGCTTATATATTTTGTGATTATCTTAGCAATTGCCCGTATTTCAAACAACAATGGAAAAACTTGAGATAGAAAAAAGACCCAATACACCAGCAATTGAATTTGACCCGGAAAAGGGACTTATGAAAATTGAAGGTCGGTCTATCCCTGAGAATCCAGGAGAATTTTATGATGAATTGTTTGACTGGATCAAAGAATATTTTAAACAACCAAAACCCAACACCATATTTGATCTTAACCTTGAATATGTGAACAGTGGATCATCCAAATATCTATTGGGACTTTTCAGGGTACTTAGGGAGGAAAACCAAAAAGGAAAGAAAATTACGATTAACTGGTATTACGAAGAAGATGATGAAGCGATTTACAATCTTGGGGAACATTACAAATCTTCTTTGAAAATTCCTTTCAACCTGATTGAATATATTTAGCTGCCGAAGAGACTTTAATTTCATTTGCAATACAAAAAAAAGCCATCAATTTTGATGGCTTTTTTTCTATTCTAAATCAGATTATTTAACAGAATCCATATATTCAATAAATTCCACCACTTTTGCAGAATACCCCATTTCGTTATCATACCATGAGATGACCTTAACAAAGGTAGGTGATAGCATGATTCCTGCACCAGCATCAAAGATTGAAGTTCTCAGATCGCCAACAAAATCACTTGATACAACAGCCTCTTCTGTGTAACCAAGTATTCCTTTCAATGCACCTTCAGATGCTTTTTTCATGATAGCACAAATTTCTTCATAACTGGTACCTTTTTCCAGTCGGCAAGTAAGATCAACCACTGATACATCCGGAGTTGGTATGCGGAATGCCATACCGGTAAGTTTACCATTCAGTTCGGGAATTACTTTACCTACTGCTTTTGCTGCACCAGTTGAAGATGGAATGACATTTTGACCGGCACCACGGCCACCTCTCCAGTCCTTCAATGACGGTCCGTCAACAGTTTTCTGAGTAGAAGTAGTTGCATGTACTGTTGTCATTAAGCCTTCAAGGATACCGAAATTATCATTCAGTACTTTTGCTACCGGTGCAAGACAGTTTGTTGTACAGGAAGCATTAGAAACGAAATTCATATCGTTTTTATATGATGTATTATTCACACCCATAACAAACATTGGAGTATCGTCTTTTGATGGAGCAGACATAATTATTTTTTTAGCACCTGCATCAAGATGGCCCTGTGCTTTTTCTTTTGTAAGAAACAGACCTGTACATTCCACAACATATTCAGCGCCCACTTCATTCCATCTAAGATCGGCAGGATTTTTTTCTGCTGTAACACGGATTGCTTTCCCGTTCACTACTAATTTACCATCTTTTACATCAACAGTACCATTAAAACGGCCATGAGTTGAATCATACTTAAGCATGTAGGCCATATAATCGACATCAATAAGATCGTTGATGCCAACAATCTCAAAGTTATCTTTAACAACCGCTAAACGAAATACGAATCTTCCAATTCTTCCAAAACCGTTGATTCCAATTTTAATTTTTCCCATAATTAAATGATTTATTGCTTATTTTATAAATTGTATATATATATCCAAAATGGAAGTGCGAAAGTACTAAATTAAATCTAAACCAACAACCGGAAAGTAAGCTGATTTCCGGTTATTGTGAAATTAATAACAATAAATTCATGTTATTTTATGTACTTCTATAAAAAGAACTTTTAGAGGGATGAAGATTGCCAAATCAATCTGTCAGGATTTCATCAACTTTAGAAGGTTTGTTTACGAATTGAGCATCAATCACTTTGCCAAAACGATAGCTTAGAAAGAAAGCCGGGAAGATCCAGTGGTTATGATTATTTGCCATAATAGGAATTTCCCGGATATAAGCATTGAGTGCAATTCCTGTTTCAATGGCATTGAATAATTTGTCCGATTTACCGAATTCAAATGTAAAACCGAATTTTCCATATGCACCGGGTACTATCTTTATTTCTTCTAATCCAACATAGAAAGGAGCCTTTTTTTCGACAGCAAGAATATGAGTCTGCAATTCAAATTTAATTCTATCTCTGTCCTGGGCACCTGTACTATCAATATATACAATTACGTCGTAATAAATTGGCTTTTCGATTCCAATAGACAAACCAAAAGAGTAAAAGTAACGGATAGAAATACTTCCCTTGTCCTCTTTTCTGTAAAGTTCTTTTTGTATTCCAACCCCTCCCTGAAGAGAGAAGAACGAGTTCTTTTTGCCATATACAAAACTGCTCCCAAACTGCTGGTTTGAGGAGAATGTCACCCTGTATTCTTTTTCGTGTTTAATGTGGTGAAAATCAATTTCATAGATGGTTTTCCTACGCGCATTCAGACGTTTTGCATAACGATAACTTCCACCAAATCCATTGGTACTTATTGTTGCACCAAAAGTACGTTCGTTTCGGTAAAATATCTTTTCCTGCTCATCGATCTCCCCTTGTGAAAATACATATGTAATGCCTGACAAGAAAAGAAATAATATTGTTAATACCGTTCTCATACGATATCAACAAAATTAGAACATTACTTGTAAAATATCTAAATGATATAAAAAAGAAGTTACAGTGAAAATGTTAAAATCAGCTATTTGCTTCTGCCTGGTGCTCTGTAGAGGCTTTACCGTATGCCGGACAAGTTTTTGAAGCACCGCATGAAATAGCTATAATCCCAAGTAAAAGGCAAATGGCCAAAATAAAAGCTTTGATTTTCATGATAAATCTATAAAATAAAACATCTTTAAAGCTAAAGATAAAATTACCTGAAGCAATACAAGATGATATTTAGCTGCGTGCATTGTCAGTACTCTGTTCTGTATCAGAATTATCAGAGTATGCCGGACATATTTCTTTACTACATGCCAGACATAGCATTGTAAATAACAAAATGGCAGCAATAAAATTCACGATCCTTTTCATGTTAATAAGTTTTGTTTTACCTAAATTTATTAATTATCCAGTTATTCACGAAATATATACGTCGATAATTATCAGCTTGTTGCATTTTTAATAAAATATATTGGTGGTTTGGTCAATATTTAGGCCATATTTATATCAGAATCCTCATTATTATTAGGGCATAACGATATTAAAACTAATATGAATAGATTTGCAATTAATTTTTTAATGAATTATTATGCTGAAAGTAATTAATAAACACAGGTCAATAAGAAACTTTTTGGATAAAACCATACCGGATGGTGTGCTTAAAGAAATCCTCCTTGCAGGAACAAGGGCATCCACCACAGGGAATATGCAGGTATATAGTATGATTGTTACCACCGAAAAAGACATAAAAAACAAATTGTGGGAATCGCATTTCAAACAAGATATGGTGAATCAGGCACCTGTAGTAATTACCTTTTGTGCCGATTTCAACAGGTTTGTGAAATGGTGCAGACAA
>CAYQDZ010000158.1:0-7503 GCA_964416375.1 uncultured Bacteroidales bacterium | reverse complement strand
ATCTACGTTGCGTGATTCAGCACTCAACCAGGTAAACTGCGGATCAACAAACACTCCAAACTTAGCTGTTTGAGAGAATGATACTATGGATACGGACAAAAATACAAGGAAAAACAAAGCTCTTTTCATAACGTATAAGATTTTGATTTCAAAAATAAAACATTAAAAACGATCTGATATTATTCCAAAGCAGCAATTTTCAAACATTCAGAATTTAATCATTCATTAAAAGTAACATGAACAATTTTCTTTGTCAGAAAGAATGGTTCATTGAAATATTCCTGAATCTCTATGATCTGTGTTTTGTATCCGGGAAGGATTTCTGCTGACAAATCGCCACCTTTGAGGGCAATTAAACCATTGGCATTAGTGCCTTTCGACTGACTGATTGTATTTTTTTCTGTCCACTGAATCAATTGAGCTAAGGAAGCAACAGCTCTGCATACAACAACATCAAATTTTCCGGTCACATTTTCTGCCCGGGTACAAATGGCCCTGGCATTGTTTAGCTTGAGTGAATCAATAACATGTTCTGCCACACCTATTTTTTTCTGAATTGAATCCACCAGTGTAAAATTTGTTTCAGGAAACAGAATGGCGAGTGGAATTCCGGGAAAGCCCCCACCTGTGCCAACATCAAGTACATTTTGTCCCGGCACAAATGAAATGTATTTAGCAATGGAAAGGGAATGCACAACGTGACGTAAATAAAGATGATCTATATCCTTACGGGAAATGACATTTATTTTTTCATTCCATTTCCTGTACAATGGATCGAGCTTAATAAAACGATTTTTTTGGCTGACAGAAAGAGATGAAAAATACTTCTCAACAATTATCATTACATATTCTTACTGGTATTTTTTAAGATATTGAAGAGAAGTTCACGTGATCTAAACAGCTGAGCTTTTACTGTACCAATAGGAAGTTCAAGCTCCTCGGCAATTTCTTCGTAGGAAAACTCCTTAAAGTATCTAAGTTCAATCAGCTTTCTGTATCTCGGTTTAAGCTTTGATACGATTTCCCGCATCATCACCTGCTTCTGACTTTTTATCATTGTTTCTTCAGGATCCAATACATGAGCCTGTATATCCTGGGGAGCTTTATCTGTATCATCAGCGTTCTGATCAAGCGATACTGTTGAAGTTTTTTTCTTTCTAATGAAATCAATGCAATTGTTGGTGGCAATTTTAAACAGCCAGGTACTAAAAGCATAATTAGGGGTATATTGCTGAATGTTCTTAAAGGCTTTGCCAAAAGCTTCAATTGTAAGATCTTCTGCATCACTGGTATTATTTACCATTTTTAACAACATATAATAAATTGCATCGCGATACCTTCCCATCAATTCGGCATAAGCTTTTTGATCTCCGTTTGTAGCCTGTTGCACTAACACAAAATCCCTCTGTGCTTTTTCTGATAAATTGGTATTTACTTCCATCTTGACTTTTTACTTCTGGACACAGTAGATAGATATATATTAAAGTTAATAAACATTGAAATAAGGTCAAAAATAACAATCCAAATTAATAGTTTCTTCTCTTTTAATCGCGTTGATGCAGTTTTGAAAAGCTGAAACAAAACCAAAAATCTTACCGCACCAACAATTACTACTTCCATTCTAAAAATATTCAGGATTAAAAGATAACAAAAAGTCACGTAAAATAATAATCGGGACAATGGTTCAAAGCCCAATACAAAAACCTGTTTTCCTTTGTATCTGGAAGCTGTGGTAAAATGTCGTTTTTTTTGTGCCACCCACCCCTTCCATAAAGTATTAGGCTCTGACCTGGTAAAACTTTCCGGATGAAGTTCAATGGCTGTATTAATCCCGGTAGCAGTTTCATTCACAAACAAATCATCATCGCCCGAAATCAAATTGTAATGTGTAGCAAATCCTTTGTTTTTAAAAAAGAGCGATTTTCTGTATGCCAGATTTCTTCCCACTCCCATATAAGGTTTTCCTGCAAGAGCCATGGATATATATTGCACAGCAATCAATACAGTATCATAGCGTATGTATTTATTAAGCAATCCTTTTCGGGACTTATAGCCTCCATAGCCAAGCACTATGTCTGTATTGTCTGTAAAATTTTCCTGCAAACGATTTAGCCATTGATCTGATTCCACTTTGCAATCGGCATCGGTGAAGGCAAGCCATTCATTTCTGGCTGCTTTAATTCCAACAGTAATAGCCAATTTTTTCCCATGAGTGAATTTTCGATCGGGTGAGATGGTAGTTGTTCGTAAATTTTTATACTTCTTCAAAAATTCCCCTAATACATCTTCTGTTTCATCCGTTGAACAGTCATTGACCACAATCACCTCAAAATTTTGATGTTTTTGTTCGAGAATTGACGGTAAATGTTTTTTAAGATTTTCTGATTCATTCCTGGCACAAACAATAACTGAAATCGGATTTTTTTTTACTTTGGGATATCTTTTGTAACGTTTTATTCGGAAAATAAATGAAAAATAATATATCAGTTGTACCAATACGGATAATAAAAACAATCCTGATAGTCCATATTTGATGGCTTCTATATAATTAAATGGATCAAACAAAGTCTTTTCTATATCTAAATTAAGTAAGTTATCAAAGGTATTCCCATCATTTAATATTTGCAAATGCCCAGGCTTGATATTTTTACACAATACCTATCTTTGGGTCGAAATTTCAGAAAGCATGCATTTCTCTATTCAGAACAAAGATAAAAAATCCAACGCACGAACGGGCAGATTAGAAACCGATCATGGTACTATTAAAACTCCTGTTTTTATGCCTGTTGGAACAGCAGGAACAGTGAAAGGCGTGCACCAGAGAGAGCTGATTCATGACATCCGGGCACAAATTATTTTAGGCAACACATATCATTTATACCTGAGGCCGGGAATCGGGTTAATCCAAAAAGCAGGTGGAATCCATGGTTTTATCAATTGGCAAAAGCCCATATTAACTGATAGCGGCGGTTATCAGGTTTTTTCGCTGGCCAATAACTGTAAATTAACCGAAGAGGGTGCTCATTTCAGTTCGCATATTGATGGTTCCAAACATCTTTTCACTCCTGAAAGTATTGTTGATATACAAAGGAGTATCGGGGCAGATTTTATCATGGCCCTTGATGAATGTACACCCTATCCTTGTGAATATCCTGCCGCAAAAAAATCAATGGAGTTAACCCACAGATGGCTGGAAAGAGGTATCAAAAAATTCAACGATACTGAGCCTCAGTACAAACATAAGCAATATTTCCTGCCTATCGTACAGGGAAGTACTTACAAAGATCTTCGGCGTCAATCGGCTGAAACGATTGCATCGTATAACATGCCGGCCAATGCAATTGGTGGTTTGTCGGTTGGGGAACCTGTTGATGAGATGTATCTGATGTTGGATGAAGTTACAGATATACTTCCGGAGAATAAACCGAGATACTTAATGGGAGTTGGAACACCTTCGAATATACTGGAAGCAGTTGCACGAGGAATTGATATGTTCGATTGTGTAATGCCAACGAGAAACGGAAGGAACGGGATGGTTTTTACACGAAATGGCATCATCAATATAAAAAACAAAAAATGGACAAATGATTTGTCTCCAATTGATACGGACGGCACATCTTTTGTTGATACTTATTACTCAAAAGCCTACCTTAGGCATCTTATTATATCAAACGAAATGCTGGGCGCACAAATTGCAAGTATTCATAATCTTGCTTTTTATATCTGGCTGATGGAAACAGCACAAGAAAAAATTGAAAACGGAGACTTTAACACCTGGAAAAATGAACTTGTTAATACTCTTGCAAAGCGTTTATGAATAAATACTGGCCTAAAAAAATTGACATCTATATAATCAAGAAATTTCTTGGAACTTATTTCGGCGCCATAACATTAATTATTATGATCGCTGTTATTTTTGATTTTTCTGAAAAAATAGATGATTTTTTGGAAAACAATGCGCCTTTCCAAAAAGTAATACTTGATTATTACCTGAATTTTGTTCCCTATTTTGCCGTACTTTTTGCACCGCTCTTTACATTCATTGCAGTAATTTTTTTCACATCCCGCATGGCTTACAATACTGAATTGATAGCAATATTAAGCAGTGGAGTAAGTTTTCCCAGGTTATTAAGACCGTATTTTATCTCGGCAACCATCATAATGAGTTTCAATCTCCTCCTGGGAAATTATGTGATCCCAAAAGCAAACCAAAAAAGGTTTCGCTTTGAAGAGAATTATTATTACAGCGGCCCAAAAGGTTTTAGTGACAGAAATGTTCACAAGCAAATAGAACCGGGGATCTTCATTTACCTTGAAAGTTACAATACTCACAGTAACTATGGACGAAAATTTTCTATCGAAAAGTTTGAAGATGGCAAATTGGTTTCAAAATTGCTTTCGCAGGAAATAAGATGGGACAGTACAATAAACAAATGGCAAATCAGAAATTATTATATACGAGACTATGTTGAAGGAAAACAGATCATTACACGTGGAACAGTACAGGATACATCTTTAAATCTGCATCCGAAAGAATTCCAAATGCGTGATAATGTAGTAGAAGCAATGACCTTAAAACAATTGAACGAATTTATTGATATTCAAAAGATGCAGGGGTCAGCAAGAGTGAACGCTCTTTTGGTAGAAAAATACAAACGATTTTCATTTCCATTTTCCACGTATATTCTTACCATCATTGGAGTTTCCGTTTCTTCCCGAAAAGTAAAAGGGGGCATAGGAATGCATATAGGAATTGGACTTATGGTAAGTTTTGCATACATTCTGTTTCTTCAGTTTTCAGCCCAATATGCCATAAGTGGAGCTATGCCTCCCATTGTTGCTGTCTGGTTACCGAACTTCGTTTTCCTTTTTGTTGCTTTATACCTGTACAAACTGGCGCCTAAATAAATTCATATGAGTTCATTCCCTTCATGACCAGATTTTGGCTGCTCCATCCTGATAATTCGCACATTCGTTTGGTCCGGTACAATGGAAAATTTAAGCAAGGAAATTCCAATGAATAGAAAAACTCAAGGGCTATAGAATATCATGTATGGAGAAAAAACAATCGCTGAATACCGATCGTGCCTCCTCCCTGTCAATCTCCCGAAACAATCCAAAGATGGTAGATCCGCTGCCCGTCATCGAAGCATAAACAGCCCCTGCCTTATACATGGATCCTTTCAATTTTTGAATCTGAGGATATTTTAAAAAAACGGTGTCTTCAAAATCATTATGAATGAAATCTTTCCACGTATCTACAGGCTTATTAAGGAGTTCTTTTAAGGATTGTTTCTGTTTTTTTGGTGAGACCCCCGAATAGGCTTCTTTACTGCTAATAAGTATTCCCGGATTAACAAGCAAAAGTTTATACTGGCTGAGCGATAAATCAATTGCCTGCAATACTTCCCCGCGTCCGGTTCCTATGGCTGAAATATTCTCAATAAAAAAAGGACAATCACTTCCCAGGGTAACTGCCATTTCTTTAAGTTCCAGATCATCACAGCCGCAATGGAAAAACACATTCAAACCTTTCAGCATAAATGCAGCATCGGAAGATCCTCCACCCAGCCCGGCACCAATTGGAATGTATTTATAAAGCTCTGCACTAACATGAGGCACCTCATATCGTTCATACATTATTCTCCATGCCTTCATTACCAGGTTATTTTCAATTACACCATCTGGTATAATACCGTTAATGTGTAATGTATTTTTGTTCTTGTCTGATTTTACAAACTCAAGAATATCGCATAAGTCAATGGGAATAAATAAAGTCTCAATATTGTGAAATCCATCACTTCGGCATTCAATAACTCTCAGCCCCAGATTGATTTTGGCATTTGGAAATAAAATCATAATTAAACTATGGTATCACAAAAGTACAAACAGGTATAATATTGATTTAAAAGAGGTTCTGAACTTATTAACAAACTGTGAATTTTTGGTCGGAAAACATGTTTATAAGAATCTCCCGATTTTGATTTCTTCTCATTCTTCTCATTGTATTTTTACCTCGTCAAAAGTATAAAATCAAATTTTTCATCCCAACAAATATTAACCCTATCTTATGGCCCAGAAAAAAACTAGCTCCAACACTTCCTTTCCGGTGAATCTCGAACATGGAAAACTGCCACCACAGGCTCTGGATATTGAGGAAGCTGTTTTAGGAGCAGTTATGCTGGAGAAAGATGCCATCATTGAAGTCATTGATATTATAAAACCTGATAGTTTCTATAAAGATGAACATCAGAAAATATTTCAGGCAATAGTCAATTTATTTGCCACAGAAAAGGCCATTGATATTTTAACCGTTCCTGAAGAACTCAAAAAGGAAAATCTTCTTGATGAGGTCGGAGGCATCGCCTACATTGCTCAATTGACCAGCAGGGTTGCTTCTGCCGCACATGTTGAGTTCCACGCCCGAATCATCCAACAAAAGTACATACAAAGAGAACTCATCAGGGTTTCATCCGAAATTCAAAACAGAGCATTTGATGACGGAGTTGATGTGAATGATCTGCTTGACTTTAGTGAAAGTGAACTTTTCAATGTCGCACAGGGGCACATTAAAAAAGAAGCAGCCCCCATGAACATGCTTGTTAAAGATGCTATTACACTAATACAGGAAGCCGCAAAACGTGATGACAACCTGAGCGGGATCCCTTCAGGCTATACAAAGCTTGACAGAATTACCAGCGGATGGCAAAATTCCGATCTGGTAATTGTCGCTGCCAGACCATCTATGGGAAAAACTGCACTTATACTTTCTATGACAAGAAATATGGCTGTGGACCATGGAAAATCAGTTGCCATTTTCAGCCTCGAAATGTCATCCATTCAGCTGGTAAACAGGCTTATAGTTTCTGAAGCCGAAATCGGTTCTGAAAAAATAAAAGTCGGGAATCTGACAGACAATGAATGGGAACGACTCGATTATCGAATCAAAAGGCTGGAAGATGCAAAAATTTTCATCGATGATACTCCTGCCATTTCCATATTTGAATTGCGTGCCAAATGCAGACGCCTGAAACGGCAACATGATATAGATATTATCATCATCGATTATCTCCAGCTCATGGGAGGTACAGGAGATGCCAGAGGAAATCGCGAGCAAGAAGTAAGTAATATTTCCCGCGCTTTAAAAAGTGTTGCCAAGGAATTGAATGTGCCTGTAGTTGCCTTATCACAGCTGAACCGGTCTGTGGAAATTCGTACCGGCAGCAAACGTCCCCAACTATCTGACTTGCGTGAATCAGGTGCAATTGAACAAGATGCTGACATGGTGATTTTTATTCATCGCCCCGAAAAATATGGCATTTTTCAGGATGAAGAAGGAAATTCGCTGAAAGGTCTTGCAGAAATAATACTGGCAAAACATCGAAACGGCGCCTTAGGAGAAGTTAACCTCAAATTTGTCAGTGAATATGCCAAATTTATTGAAATGGATGATGATTATTTCGGGCCAATTGATGTGGATGCTGATGAAGGTTCACAACCAAA
>CAYQDZ010000157.1:2832-7563 GCA_964416375.1 uncultured Bacteroidales bacterium | reverse complement strand
AAAGACGAGAGCAGTAAAGTTTCCACGGTCCTTACTAAGCATGATATCAGTTACGCCAATGTTCGTAAGGAACTGGAAAAAGACATCAGTAACTCGATTGAAAAAACAGATCCAAGAGCAGAATTCCCCAATGAGGAAGATGAACCCGGCAGTACTTTTGGTCCCGGCAAAGGTGGCGGACAGGAACAATCGTCCAAATCAAGTTCCGAAACTCCTGTGCTTGATAACTTCGGCATCGATCTTACAAAAGCTGTCGAAGAAGATAAGCTCGATCCCATTGTGGGACGTGAAAAGGAAATTGAACGCCTTGCTCAGATCCTGAGCAGACGAAAGAAAAACAATCCTATTCTGATAGGTGAACCTGGTGTTGGAAAATCTGCTATAGCCGAAGGTCTGGCCATGCGCATTATGCAACGTAAGGTTTCGCGTGTGCTTTTCGGAAAGCGGGTTGTTACTCTTGACCTGGCATCCATCGTTGCGGGTACAAAATATCGCGGTCAGTTTGAAGAGCGAATGAAAGCCATTCTTAACGAGCTTCAGAAAACTTCTGATGTCATTCTGTTTATTGACGAAATTCATACTATTGTCGGTGCCGGCGGAGCTACAGGCTCACTCGATGCTGCCAATATGTTAAAGCCTGCTCTTGCGCGAGGCGAAATACAGTGCATTGGTGCCACCACACTGGATGAATACAGGCAACATATTGAAAAAGACGGTGCCCTCGAACGCCGTTTCCAGAAAGTGATGATAGAACCTACCTCTGAAGATGAAACCGTTGAAATCCTGAACAACATCAAAGAACGCTATGAAGATCATCACAATGTAATTTATACCGATGAAGCGATTAAGGCTTGTGTAAAACTTACAAACAGGTACATTACCGACCGTCACCTGCCCGATAAAGCCATAGATGCACTCGATGAATCAGGCTCAAGAGTGCATATCTCGAATATTGTTGTTCCTGATACCGTTCTTAGCCTTGAACAAAAAGTGGAAGAGACTAAAAAGGATAAAATACAAGCGGTTAAAAACCAGAATTTTGAAAAAGCAGCCAGCTTCAGGGATAAAGAAAAAGACTACCTGGAAAAACTCGAAGAAGAGAAGCTTCACTGGGAAAAGGAACTTGCCCGGAATCGTGAAATTGTTGATGATGAGAAAGTGGCAGAAGTTGTTGCCATGATGACCGGCATACCTGTACAGCGTATTGCCCAGGCAGAAGGTATCCGGCTTCTTAAAATGAGTGATGAGATTCGTGGATACGTAATCGGACAGAATGAAGCCGTTGAAAAGGTGGTAAAATCGATCCAGAGAAACCGTGCAGGATTAAAAGATCCTAACAAGCCCATTGGCACATTTATCTTTCTCGGACCTACAGGTGTTGGAAAAACACAGCTGGCAAAAATCCTGGCACAATACCTTTTTGACAGTATGGAAAACCTGATACGGGTCGATATGAGTGAATACATGGAGAAATTCTCTGTATCCCGACTTGTGGGAGCTCCTCCCGGATACGTTGGTTACGAAGAAGGTGGTCAGCTTACCGAAAAAGTCCGCAGAAAGCCTTATTGCGTTGTTCTGCTTGATGAAATAGAAAAAGCTCACCCCGATGTGTTCCATATCCTACTGCAGGTTCTTGATGAAGGACAACTGACAGACAGTCTGGGTAGAAGGGTTGATTTCAGAAATACCATCATCATCATGACATCAAACATCGGTACACGCCAGCTGAAAGATTTTGGACAGGGAGTTGGCTTTAGCACAAAGACAAAACAGGCACAGAGCAATGATTATGTAAAAAGTGTAGTCCAGAATGCCCTGAAAAAGGCCTTTGCTCCTGAATTCCTGAACAGGATTGATGATGTTGTTATATTCAACACCCTTTCAAAAGAAGACATTTATCAAATCATAGACATTGAATTGGAAGGTTTGTACAAGCGTATACTGAATCTTGGTTACAAGGTAAAACTCTCAACTCCTGCCAAAGATTTTATTGCTGAAAGAGGCTACGATATACAGTTTGGCGCCCGCCCCCTGAAGCGTGCAATCCAAAAATACCTGGAAGATCCCATGGCGGAAGTATTGATAAAATCAGAAATGAAAGAAGGCGATACCATCAGTGTTGGCTTTAACCAGAAAACAGAAGAGATTACAATTAAAGTAGACAAAACAGCCAAAGAAAAAACAACCAAAAGTGTGAAAAAAAGTTGATTGCATTTTCTTAGCTATCGATATGGAGAAAGAGGGTATTTTTTACCCTCTTTTTTTTGTCTGAATAATTGACAGCTTTGTATAATTACTTTATGAAACAAACTGCTTCTATAATTGTGTAATTGTCCCTGAGGACATCCCCCGAAAGATTGCCCCTTCATGGTTAATCTGTTTTTCTATTGTATTATATTATAAATTATCAATGGAATATATGAATTGTAATTCATTGTATATAAATTTCTTACGATCATGAATTCATATTTATACAGGGTATCTGGCAAAAAGATCATATTCTTCCGAATCGTATATTTCTGTGCGATAAAATTTTCCTGTCGTAAGACGAATTTTTGATTTTACAAGCACTTCATTGTCTACCTCCGGAGAATCTCCTTCACTTCTGCCAACATAATAATCTGCTTCCTTCCGATCGATGATCACTTTTATTTCTTTTCCTATTTTTGATCGATTCAGCTTGCCAGATATTTCCCGCTGCATGTCCATAATCTGTTCTGCCCTGGAGACTTTAATATCTTCAGGAACATCATCTTTCAGATTTTGGGCACCAAAAGTATCTTCCTCTTCGCTATAGGTAAAAACCCCCAGGCGATCAAATTTTGTCGTTTCCACAAACCTGACCAGTTCTTCAAACTCCTTCTCTCCTTCCCCCGGATGTCCTGTCATGAGTGTAGTGCGCAGTGTAAGCTCCGGAACTTTATTACGAAACATATCAATAAGCGCATAGCTTTGTTTGTTTGTTACGCCACGGCGCATATTTTTCAGAACCCGGTCACTGATGTGCTGAAACGGAATATCCAGGTAATTGCAAATGTTTGATCTCTCCTGCATAGCACTCAGAACCTCTTTTGGAAAACCTGAAGGATAGGCATAGTGCAAACGGATCCATTCCAGTCCTTCGACATCTGATAAGCGGAAAAGCAATTCAGCAAGTTTTTGTTTTCCATACAGATCAATACCATAGTAGGTCAAATCCTGGGCAATTAGTATCAGCTCTTTAACGCCCGAGGCAGCAAGGGCTTGTGCTTCCCTGATAATGTCCTCCATGGTTTTGGATCTGTGTTTACCACGCATCAGGGGGATGGCACAAAAAGAGCACTGTCTGTTACATCCCTCGGAAATTTTCAAATAGGCATAATGAGGAGGTGTTGTAAGTATTCTTTCACCGATAAGATGAGCCTTATAATCATACCCAAGAGTTTTTACAATATCCTGAATTTGATTGCTCCCGAAATACTCATCTACATTGGCGATTTCCTTTTTCAGATCTGATTTGTAACGTTCTGAAAGACAACCCATCACATACACATGATCTATTATTCCGCTTTCTTTTGCCTTAACATATTGAAGAATGGTATCGATAGACTCTTCTTTCGCGTCCTTAATAAATCCGCATGTATTGATGATCACTGTATCTGCTTGTGAAGATTCGGCATTATGGACTACTTTTAAACCATTGGCATCCAGCTGTTTCATCAGAACTTCAGAGTCAACCAGGTTTTTTGAACAACCTAATGTAACAACATGTATTTCATGCTTTTTGCTTTTGGTCTTCATATTTTGTGAATTCAATCAGTAATTCATAATTATTAGTGTCAAGTCAAGAACCCATTTTGGGTAAGAAATTATTTTTGTTTAACCTTATTATTTCTCTCTCCATTTTGGAGAGAGTTAGAGTGAGGTAATAAAACAAAGAAAACAAAAATAATTTCATTAGAATCTAAAAATTAGACTTAACACTAGCAAATGGGAAGAAGTATTGTTCGAAAGATCAATGAATGATCTGAAATGCAGGAACAGGCAGTTTTATTGTGAGAAAAGCGAGTCGACAAATAGTTCTCTGTTGAATACCTGGATATCTTCCATCTTTTCACCAATCCCTATGTATTTTACCGGAACTTTAAACTGATCGGAAATGCCAATTACTACCCCTCCTTTAGCCGTTCCGTCAAGCTTTGTTACGGCCAGGGCATTTACCTGTGTGGCCGCTGTAAATTGTTTTGCCTGCTCGTAGGCATTTTGGCCTGTTGAACCGTCGAGTATCAACAATACCTCATGAGGCGCATCGGGAATGATTTTTTCCATGACCCGTTTGATCTTGGACAACTCATTCATCAGGTTGATCTTGTTGTGCAGTCGCCCTGCGGTGTCAATGATCACCACATCGGTATCGGCAGCCTTTGCCGAGGCAAGTGTATCGTACGCAACACTTGCAGGGTCGGAACCCATCTGCTGTTTTACAATAGGAACTCCTACCCTTTCTGCCCAGATGGTCAGCTGTTCAACAGCAGCTGCCCGGAACGTATCGGCCGCACCCAATAATACTTTCTTGCCGGCCATTTTGTAATGGTATGCCAGTTTGCCTATGGTAGTTGTTTTCCCTACTCCATTTACTCCAACCACCATAATTACATAGGGCTTTGCTGGTAATTCATCTGTAAAATCATTACTTTTTTGGGAATTATTTTCTTCAAGTAAAGAGGCAATTTCAGATTTTAAAATAACATT
>CAYQDZ010000157.1:0-2822 GCA_964416375.1 uncultured Bacteroidales bacterium | reverse complement strand
GCGGTGCATCGAAACCACTAACATCACCGGTATGGTTTTCCGCCAGTAAAGAAGCAATTTCCTCTTTCAGTATGGTATTTAATTCCTCCGTGTTCAAATACTTGTCATGCGAGGCACGCTTTTCTATGCGTTCAATGATCCTCAATGTTGTATCCACTCCAACATCAGAGCTAACAAGCACTTCTTCCAGATTATCAAGAACTTCGTCGTCAACACGTGCTTTACCAACAACAGCTCGAGAGAGTTTTTTAAACACGCTCTCTTTTGTTTTCTCAAGACCTTTTTCGAGGTTTTCCTTTTTCTCTTTTGAAAAAAATGAAAATTTTGCCATGTTATAAAACTAAAAAAGCTTTCTCAATTTAAGAAAGCTTTAAAATTAGGGTATATTTTTAAGTTCCTTTTGCCTACTCAGCAAAAAAATCTTTAATATGGTCGTTGTGTACAATCTCCTCCTGGAATGCATATGCGCCGGTTTTCTCAGATTTCACCAACTTGATACATTTGGTAAAGGTTCTACCCTCTCCTGTTTGCAGTGATGCTATAGATTTCTTAGCCATTGTTCAATTTATTTTATTTCGCGATGAATGGTCATTTTCTTTAAGATTGAATTGTATTTCTTCAATTCCAACCTGTCAGGAGAATTCTTCCTGTTTTTCGTCGTAACGTATCGTGAGGTTCCCGGCATACCGGAATCTTTATGTTCCGTGCATTCCAAAATAACCTGAATTCTGTTTCCTTTTTTAGCCATTTTCTAACTGAATTAATAAGATGCTAAAAATCCCTTGCTCTTAGCGTCTTCCAAAGCTTTCTTCAAGCCTTTTTTATTGATATTTCTAATTCCTGCCGCAGATACACGCAGATTAACCCAACGATCCTCTTCAGGAAAATAGAATTTCTTGTCGAACAGGTTGGGATAAAATTTTCTTTTGGTGCGTCTCTTTGAATGAGATACATTATTCCCGACCATCATTTTCTTCCCTGTTATCTGACAAATCTTTGACATTTTCTACCAGTTTATTCAAATTTTTAAAACAGTTCGCAAAGTACGCTAATTTATTTTAAATTATCAAACAAATTATTCAAATATTTCAGACCCCGAAAGAAGCGAATTCCGCAACATATTTAAGGCAAAAAGAGATGCTTTTGTAATGTTTCGTTCCCGATGCTCTCCGAGCAGGTATTTACGCGAGATGATTTTATCCGGTGAAGCCACTGCAATCCAGGTTGTTCCTACAGGTTTGTCTTCTGTACCACCATCCGGACCTGCAATACCTGAAGTAGCCATAGAATATTCCGTTCCGTATTTTGCTTTTATACCTTGCGCCATTTGCTCTACTACCTCCCTACTTACAGCACCATGTGTTAGTATATCTTTTTCATTCACTCCCAGAATTTTCATTTTAATCTCGTTAGCATAAGCTGTAACAGATCCTTTGAAATAGGCTGATGACCCCGGAATGCTTGTTATCATATGGGCAATGTTTCCTCCTGTGCAGCTTTCAGCAACGGAAAGGCTTGCATGCTTATCCAGCAGCAATCTGCCTGCAACGGATGCCAGTGTATCCGTATCAAAGCCGAAGATGTTTTTGTCAGGTATTAAATTCGTGAGTTCGCCCACCTTTCTATCCAGCAGATCTTGCGCAGTTTTCTTATCAGTGCCTGCAACTGAAAGTCTTAACCTCAGGATACCCGTACCGGGCAGGTAAGCAAGTTTTACATCCGATGGAAGTTTTGTCTCCCAGTCTTTCAGGGTATCAGCCATGGTAGATTCTGCCCCTCCCACAGTAAGTATTGTTTTGTTTAGCCGGAAGGGTAATGAGTATTCTTTGTATAGCAGGGGTATTAGTTCTTCTTTCATAAGGGACTTCATCTCATAAGGTACTCCCGGTAAAGAAACGATGATCTTGCCGTCTTTCCTGAAAACCATTCCCGGAGCACTGCCATTTCGATTGATCAATACCTCGCAATGATCAGGTACTTCAGCTTGTTTTATGTTCCGCTCAGATATCCTTACTCCTCTTGCAGAAAGAATGCTTCGAATGTTTTCAAGAGATTGCTCATGTATGACAAGCTTACTGCCAAAATACGCTGCCAGAGTTTCCTTGGTAATGTCGTCATTTGTTGGACCCAGTCCACCCGTAAGTATTACTATATCAGAATTTTGTATAGAATTATCTAAAGTATTAATTATATCTTCGGCTGAATCGGCAACGGTATGGATCATACGCACCTGGATGCCGTTGAAATTCAATTCCGAAGCAAGAAAAGCCGAGTTGGTATCTACTACCTGTCCTATCAGGATCTCATCGCCAATGGTTATGATGTCTGCGTACAATACAACGAATTTTAATACAACATTTTGCTTTTGTCCCGGCCCCTTTAATATGGTTGAATATCAACCGAAAGGAGGAAAAACGGTTGTGCAAAAATACACAAATAAGCGTATTGCCTGTGCTTGTTGGGAAATAAAAATTCCGGTAACCAAAAAGCCTTACCGGAATCTAAATAAAGAGATTTTATAGTGTATAACAATCAATTGGAACAGGGTACAGCATCAATAGCGTCCTGGTATTCTTGTCTTTGGGCGGGAGTTAATCCTACTCCACAGTGATCTAAGAAATTTTCTGCAGCTTGTACAAATGCCTCACAATTTTCTTGTGTTGGATCCATAAGATATGTACTTGTTGCATTCGAATAAGTGGCTGAGAGTTCATCGCAATTGTCGGGAGTTAAAATATCGTTGGATTTTTTACAGGAACTCACTGACAAAAATGCCATACATATAGCAAATACCATGAGATAATAACTAAGTTTTTTCATTG
>CAYQDZ010000156.1:0-7563 GCA_964416375.1 uncultured Bacteroidales bacterium | reverse complement strand
AAACTCCAAACTCCAAACTCCAAACTCCAAACTCCAAACTCCAAACTCTAAACTCTAAACTCCAAACTCCAAACTCCAAACTCCAAACTCCAAACTCCAAACTCCAAACTCTAAACTCCAAAATCTAAACTATCTTAATTTTCATATGGACTATGTCAGGAATTTTTAATAAATTAATTTTTCATTATAAATCTAAAATATACCGGCATGCGCAATGTATTAAAACACACAAAATCATTATTAGCAGCAGTAATTGTAATTCTGCTCAGTATGAATGTATCTGCTCAGAGCAAAACTGTTCAGTTTAAGACCTTCGATAAAGTAATTGTAACGGCAGATGTTTATGCTCCAAATCCTGTAAACTCGCCATTTATTATTCTTTATCACCAGGCCAATTACAGTCGTGGTGAGTACCTTGAAATAGCTCCCAAATTAAATTCACTGGGTTTTAATTGTCTTGCGGTAGATCTGCGAAGCGGTGAATCTGTAAATGGAGTAAGGAATGAAACATGGAATTTTGCCGATAGCCTGAAAATGGAAACCCGGTATGTTGATGCTTATACCGATATGAGAGCTGCTGTTTCCTATGTGAAGAATAAATATCCTAATGCGAAGATATTCCTTTTGGGAAGTTCATATTCGTCTTCGCTGGCTTTAAAACTTGCCGGAGATTTTCCGGAAAATATTTCCGGAGTGTTGGCTTTCTCACCCGGTGAGTACTTTTCCAAATTCGGATGGAGCAGAGACATTATTCAAAATTCAGCATCCAAAATTAAGTGCCCTGTTTTTATTACATCGTCACTTACAGAGCGTGAGAGTTGGCAAAAGATTTACGATGCCATACCTCTTCAGACCAAAGTTTATTTTCTTCCTGATAACGGAGGAAAGCATGGAGCCAAAGCCTTATGGAATGTTTTTCCTGAACATGAGCAATACTGGAAAGCAGTAAAATCATTTTTGTTAAAATATAAATAGGCTTCAAAAACACGAATCTGTACTTTTTCGGATAATCACCCTGGTATAAACTCAGCTATCAGCCATTGTAATAAAAGCAAATAAGATTATTTTTTCTATTTCCGAACACTTTTCTTTACTGCAGAGAATGGGCATTGCTTTTTATTCTCTCCGCGTCTCGTTCATAATAATATTCAAGGTCAGACACTGCCGAATGCATATTTATTGTATTTTAACGGCCTTTAACGCAATCGATTTGTTGAAATTCAATACTATATTTGAAAAATGAAAGTGGCAATAACTGGTGCCAGTGGTCATATTGGAAACTGTCTGGTCAGAGAATTATCATCGCAAGGAATTGGAAGCAAGGTTTTGATACATCTCCATGAGAATGATTTCAAAAACCTGGATGTTGAAATCATAAAAGGAGATTTACTCCAGGTTGATTCATTACTCAATTTGTGTGAAGGAGTTGATGTGGTTTACCATCTTGCTGCAAGAATAGCCATTGATAAAAAGGACAGAGAACTCGTTTACAAAACCAATGTTCAGGGTACACAGAACCTGGTGAAGGCATGCATTGAAAAAAAAGTAAAACGTCTGATTCATTTCAGCAGTATACATGCTTTCAAAGCTTTTCCACTCGATCAGGTTCTCGATGAAACCCGTCCTCTTGTGGATGAAGCGAGAATGATCTATGATTTGTCTAAAGCTGATGGTGAAAGGATTGTACTGGAGGCGGCAAAAAATGATCTGGATGTTGTAATCGTAAATCCTACTGCTGTTGTGGGCCCTTTTGATTACAAAGGATCCTACCTGGGACAGGCCTTAATTAAAATCTATTTGAATCAACTTCCCATGCTTATTCATGGAGGGTATGACTGGGTAGATGTCAGGGATGTTGTGCAGGGCGCAATTCTGGCTGGTGAAAAGGGGAAAAGAGGAGAACGCTATTTGTTATCCGGACATTATTCCAGTCTTATTGAATTGTCAGAAATGATTGGAAGGGTGAATGGAAAAAAAACACCAAAATATGTAGTGCCCATGTTTATGGCACGTATTGGAAGACCATTTATTGCAATGTATGCAGCCCTTAAAAAGGAGCATCCGCTGTATACCAAAGAATCGCTTGACATATTAAAAAAATCACCTAAAAAAATATCCTCTGAAAAAGCTGTGCGGGAGTTCAACTATCATTCTCGTCCGCTGGAAGATACATTAAGGGATACTTTCCAATGGTATGAACAAGAGGGTTTATTAAAATAGTATGATCACACAAAACCTATTCTCTTACATTGTGCTGGCCTGGATTGGCGTGGCAATTGTTATTTTTCTGGTGCTGTTAAAAATTACAGCTCCTTACGGCAGGCACTCAAATACCCAATGGGGACCCATGATGAATAACAATCTTGGGTGGTTCCTTATGGAATCACCTGCACTGTTTTTACCCCTGTTTTTTATCCTAAGATCAGGCAATTTGGGCAATGTTCTTGTCTGTACAGCATCTTTTCTATGGATTGCTCATTATTTTCACAGGGTGGTGATATTTCCTTTAAGAATTCATACCAGAGGAAAGAAAATGCCGGTGATCATTGTTATTTTTGCCATCTTTTTTAACCTGATGAATGGTTTTATTAACGGTTACTGGCTTGCTTATTTAGCACCGGATTTTTCATTTGGATGGTTTGTAAACATCAGAATGATTATAGGTCTAAGCATCTTTATTTCCGGATTTGTCATCAACCAGTATCACGACAAAATACTGATAGGCCTTAGAAAAAGCAGTACAAAGGGATACAAAATTCCTAATGGCGGATTGTTTCGCTATGTTTCCTGCCCGAATTTTCTTGGTGAAATCATGGAATGGTGCGGATTCGCTATTTTGATTTGGAGTTTGCCGGGGATCGCATTTTTTATCTGGACTTTTGTGAATCTCGTACCGCGTGCATTAGACCATCACAAATGGTACAGGAGTCATTTCAGTGAGTATCCTGAAAGAAGAAAAGCCATATTTCCTTTTGTATTATAATACAGAATAAATAATACCTATTCCTGTAATACCTGTTATCATTCATTTGTCATGAGAATAGCTGTCTTATTCTGTGCAGATTGATCTTCGTTGATTGCCTGAGTTTGAGCAACAAGATTATTTACATTCTTTTGCCAATACATCAAAAGCTTCCAGTATTTTTTTTGCTACCAGAATATCATCCGTATATAGGTCGAAGTTGTATGTAAAATTCGCTGCTTCTCCTTCCTTAAAGGGTTTTATCAGTTTCTCCTTTTCCCTGGTAATCAGGTTAATCTTCAATTCTTTGCCAAGTATTTCAATGGACGAATTGTGAGCATCTATATCGGAAAGCAGAAATTCGTATGCTTGATGAATGGTTTCAAGTTTGCTATTGGTTTCAGAGAGTGAATATTTCAGCTTGCAGTTGTTGTTCTCTGCTTTTTCAATTTTCTGGTCATAGATCTTACCTGGAACTTCTACTTTACCCAAGGTCCTGACTAAAAAGTTAAAGGCATTGTCAGTGCCTGCCAAAGCATCTTCTTCCGGTTTTGAATTTTGATAAATGAAACGTATGGCTTCCACAAAACTTTTTGCTGTCTTTACATCATCAAAAAGAACTTCTGTCGTTTTGCTGTAGTTTTGTATTTCTCCGTCTTTATAGGATTTTATATACTTTAATTTGCCTGTAGACAAAGGTACCGAAACTTTTTTGCCGGAAATCAGAATGGCAATGTCTTCCATAGCAAGATCCTCAGGATAGATTTCATAGGTTTCATCAACAGGACTAACACCTTCAGAAGCAGTTATTACTTTTAATTCCAGCTTATTTCCCTCGGTTGAAGTAACAATCAAATTCTGACGCGTATGTTTTGAATCCATTGTAATTTCTCCCGGATTTTGATTCAGCCATTCTTTTGTTTCATCCATGCTTTCAAATTTCCGTATTCCACCCTCACTGTTTTTTTGCGCGAACTTAATGGCATGGATAAGATCACGGGCATCATCAATAGTACCGACAAATATTTCCAGAGTATTGGTATAGGACCTCAGATCTCCATTAAGAGATTGTTTGATGTATTTTTTCTTATCGGAAGTTTCCATGTTAATGACTGCACTGCTCGCTGAAACACTCAGGTTTGCATCAGGATGGATGTCCCGGAGATAGAATTGGGATACTTCTTCTTTGGATAATTCTTTTGCATCTGTTTTTACAGAGGTATAAGTTATGAGCCCGGAAGAAGAATCTTCAAAGCTGAGGGATTGAGCATAGGTATTTGAACCTACAACAACTTCTTTCAGATTCTCTTTTACAAACAAAATGGCTTGTTTGTAGTCGGCATATTCAGCTCTTTCTGACACGGTATTTGATACCAGGTATTTCAGAGCATTCATCTGGTTCCTTGCTTTCTCAATATCATCTACATGAATGTTCAGATCCCTGGCATATGAATTCTCTGTATTGTTGGTTTTCACCTGAATGTAGTTTTTCTTGTCCCTGACGGGCAGATGAATTTTTAGTGCTTTGCCTGAAACTACCAGTTTCATTCCGTCAGATTCAATATCACTTAAGTCAAATGTATAATGATCAAGCTTTTGCTGTCCTTTGCTATCGGTTGTTTCTGATTCCAAAAAAGCAAGATAGGATTTAGCAGCTTTACCGAACTTTTGCTGGTAGGTTGAGCCACTTATTGACGATTCACCGATGTTTTCTGTCAACCAGTTGAATGCTTCTTCGGTTGATGTCCATGACCTTTCATTGTCTTTGCATGTTTCAATGTGTGATAAAATAGCATCAATCATGGAGCGGGCTTTGTCTACTTCACTTGTGTATATGGATATTTCATTTGTATATCCTGAAAATTCATCTCCCTCATATTGGCCAATAAATTTTTGAGATTGTATGGTCTCCATGTTGATTACAAGGACTTTACCGGAGGACTTAAAGCTAAGGGATGAAGGACTGATGTCGGAAAGGTATACTATATATGATTGAATGGTTTCACTGCCTTTCTTGTTTGTTTTCTTTTCCTCAATTTTTATTTTGCATTCATCTTCAAGCGTGTAAAAGTTGTACGAATAGGTATAAGATCCTGCAATGATCTCTGATGTAAAATCGCTCATCCAGGCAATGTTCTCCTGTGTATTGCCGTTAGTTGTTGATAAAATCAGGGTAAGCAAAAAAGCAGGGATAGATATATAACTCTTTTTCATGATATAAATTTTGGTGGTTATCATTAGGAAATAAATTGCTGCAAATATCAAATTTAATGAAAAGCTCATTAGAATGAAACTCTGAGTACATTTTATATGGATTCAAAAATGAGAGAAATGAATCGTATTGTTTAACAAAGATTTCAGGTACTGTTTATGTCAATAAACTTATTGTTTTGTAAACCATCGAAAAGAGTTTTATTATCGCAATAAACTAAATGTACCTTTCTTGCTTACAATTCTATCATCCCACATTTCAGCTTTTATAACGTAAGCATAAGAATCTATGCTCTGAAGTTTTCCTTTGTAATATCCATCCCAAGCTTGCTGTATATCATCTGTATAGAACACTTCATTTCCCCATCTATTATATATTCTGAACTCAATAAGATCCCTTATTCCCCATCCTTCCACTTTTATCTCATCGTTAATATTATCGCCGTTGGGAGTGAAAGCTTCGGGAAGGCCAATTCTGTATTCTTCTCTTACTTCTATGATTACATCGAAAGTTTCTGTAATGTAGCATTCATTCGTATCCGACACCAAAAGGGTATAGGTGGTAGTAGATAATGGTTGCATAACAGGATTAGGGCAATCACTACAGGTTAAAATTCCATCCAGCGGAGTCCAGCTATAGGCAATTATTTCCCGATCCAGACTATCGTATGCCATAATGGAAATGGTATCGCCAATAATAATGGTACTGTCAACAGGGAATACACTGATTTTACCTGGTAATAATCCTCCCTGAATGACCACAGTGATTTCACCTGAATTGGTACAATGGGTTAGGTTATCGGTAATGGTTGCCGTATAGGTGGTTGTGTCCTGCGGTGAAACTGTAGGTGTATAACTTGTTGGATTATCAAAGTCTTCGCCCGGAGTCCACAGTATTTCATCACCTCCCGAAGCCTGTATCAGAACAGATGCTCCCGGACACACTGCAGCATATTCACTCATTTGCAATGCAGGCGGATCGTGAATCGTCAGACTTTTCTCTGTTGAATCCATACAGCCAAAAGCATTGGATATTTTGAGCGAAACATCGTAGGTGCCGGTTGAAAATGTATGTGCCGGATCCTCGCTTATGCTTGTGTTGCCATTACCGAAGTCCCAGAAATGAGCATCAGCTCCAACAGAAGCATCCTGAAAAAATACAGGTTCCTGGTCACAGAATTTCTCCTCTGTATAATTAAAATCAGCTTTTAATTCAAAAATATGTATTGTATCATCTATTATACATGAACCGGATACTCCGGAAACATGTAATTCCGGGACAATATAACCCATGGTATCGTAGCTGTGGGTTCCCAGATCGTCATTCACTATGATATTGCTTTCCCCAACATCCCAGAAAAATGAATTTACATCCGTGGTATCTATTACAGCAAAGGTAATGGGAGTACCCTTGCAGGCCTCATAGGTATTTAATGTAAAATCTGCGATGGGGCCGTCTACCGTAATAAAACTGGATGATGTATCGGAACACATCTGGAAATAGGTAATAAAGAGAACATTGTAAGTTCCGTGAGCAGAGTATGCGTGATACATATAACGCAAACCGGCTTCATCGCTATAGGTCCCGTCACCGAAATCCCATAATACACTGTCTTTTGAAGCGCCGCCGGTTAATAACTCCACATTCCCGTTAACACATGCATTGGAATAATCAATAGTCAAATCAGCTGTAGGAGTTTGTATTACCGTGATGTATTTGGTAATCTCATCCGTATCAGATGTACTTGTATTGGTAACAACAAGTCTTACGGCAATAGGATCAACAGCTCCATTAATAAAGGTATAATCGGGATTTACTTCAGAATAAGGCCCATCACCACCAAAATACCATTCATAACTAATATTTGGATCAGTTGTACTTTTATTGGTGAAATGAACAGTTAATGGACTGCACCCAATGGTGATGTCGGCAGTAAAATCAGCAGTTACTTGTGAATAAGAGACTGAGGACACCATAAGAAACAGTGCTAAGAAATGAGCCAGGCAGATCATTTTTTTCACGACACAAGAATTAAGTTAAACGGAAACCAGCAGATTTAAAGCTATAAAGTAGTATCATAATTATGATATTCAAGATATAGTTCATCAAATGAATTACAGAATTAAAAGTATCATATTATCGACAATAATAAAAAAATAGTTATTCAATTTTTAATTGTCAATAAGTCTGTTTTTTATATTCAAGAAAAAATACGTAATTTATACTTGGATTATCAGAAGGTATGATGGATAAGTATATTCCATATTCAATAAAGGCTGTTTTATTAAGTTTTCAATTAATAATTCTTCCGTTTTTTTCCGGAGATTTGAATGCACAGGACGTTCAGTTCACCATGTTCAACAGCAATCCTTTGTTGTTAAATCCTTCC
>CAYQDZ010000155.1:0-7596 GCA_964416375.1 uncultured Bacteroidales bacterium | reverse complement strand
GTTAACAACCTTGATTTTTTGGGCCTTATCTCTGATAAAGACATCTATGATAACAATATGGCTGAAGAACCCATTGGCAATCACAACTTATCTCTTTTTAGTCCTTTTGTCATATTCGATCAGCATATCTATGAAGTAATGGAGTTGGCTTCCGAGCTTCAGTTGTCGGTGGTACCGGTTTTGAATAATGAAAATCATTATCAGGGAGTGATTACGCTTACAGATCTCCTGCATTATTTTGCTGATGTTTCAGCTCTGCGGCAACCGGGAGGGATTATCGTCCTGGAAATCAACGCAAATGATTATTCTATGTCTGAAATTGCTCAAATCGTGGAAAGCAATGATGCAAAGATTTTAAGTTCATACATAACCAGTCCGGTAAACAGCACTAAAATGGAAGTAACTCTTAAAATAAACAGAAAAGAGCTTACTTCAATAATTCAAACCTTTGTTCGTTACAATTACATTATTAGTGCTTCCTTTATGGATGAGAATGATTTGAATAGTCTGTATGAGAACAGGTATGATTCATTCATGAAGTATTTAAGCATTTAACCGGTCTTATCTGATGAAAATCGCAATATTCGGCCGAACTTTTAATTCTGATTTTAACAGATACATTCATGATCTTTTCAAGTATCTGAGTACAAATAACATAAAGCTATCCCTGTATAAGCCTTTCCAGGATTTCCTTGACAGGGAATGTAAATTTCATCCTGCCGCAGAGGAGGTTTTCAGCGATCCGGATGATGTTCCTGAGGATATTGACTTTTTGATTAGTATAGGGGGCGATGGGACTTTTCTTAAGAGCATTATGTTCCTGAAAGATTTCAATATTCCTGTGATAGGAATTAATTCCGGCAGATTAGGCTTTTTGGCCAATATATCAAGAGAAGAATTGTCGGAAGCAATGGATTCTATTTTATCGGGAAACTACAAATTGGAAAATCGATCCATGATTTCTATTGAATCTGATAATCAGGTTTTTAACAAATATAATTTTGCCCTGAATGATGTAACAATCCAAAAGAAAGATGCGGTAATGATCAAGGTAGACGCATACCTTGATGATGAATTTCTGAACGCTTACTGGACTGATGGATTGATCATTTCGACACCCACCGGATCAACAGCCTACAATATGAGTGTCGGAGGACCAATTGTATTACCCGGATCTGAAAATTTTGTAATAGCCCCCATTGCATCACACAACTTGACTGTCAGACCTATTATTGTACCTGATAACATAAAAATAAGGCTTGAAGCCAAATCACGCAGTGGAAACTTTCATGTTACATTGGATAACCGAACAGAGGTTATGGATGCAGAGAGCAATATATTTTACATTAAGAAAGCAAAGTTACCATTGAAAATTGTAAATTTCCCCTTTAATAGTTATTATTCTACAATTCGTAATAAGTTGATGTGGGGCGCAGACAAAAGAAATTAGAGAATGGAAGGGATAAATTTTTTTTAAGACTAAAAAATGTAATTTTAGAAAATGACCAATTAACAAGGTATATTAGTAAAGGATATGGCAAAGATTGATCATGTTAAGCTGAGTATTATTGTTTCAATTCTTATCATAAGTTTTGTTGATCCGGTAAATGCACAACGTTGGAAACTTCGAAGATATGAAGTTGGAGGAGGTGTTGGTGTAACCCAGATTTTTGGTGATATTGGTGGCACCATTAGTAAGGAAAACTGGTTTGGTTTGAAGGATATAAAGATTGACGAGACAAGACTTGTTGTTCCTCTTTTTGTACGTTATAAGCTTGACCCTTTGTATGCCCTTAAAGTGAATACTGTTCTGGCCTTTGGTAACGGTACGGACACAAATTCAAGAAATGACAGGGGTAGAAGTTACAAAACAATGCTTTTTGAGTTTTCCGCTCAGGCTGAGTATTATTTTATTCCGGAGGAGAGACGGTACAAATCTGCGGCCATGTTTAACAGGCGTGGAATGTTAAACAATTACATGTCCTTTAACGCATATGGATTTCTGGGAGTTGGTGGCATATATTCAAAGGCAAATGTTAGTTTTTCGGAAGATATTACTCCGGTAGATGATATCAAAAGCAACAACATCGGCATTTGTTTCCCTTTTGGCATAGGCTTGAAATATACTCTTGATGACCGCTGGTTTGTTAATGCTGAGTTGGGTTACAGATACTCAGTATCAGATTACATCGAGGGATACAGACAAATAGAAGACTCGAAGCATAATGATGTATACTATTTTCTAACGTTTTCTGTAGGCTATCGATTAAAAACCTCCAGAAGAAGATTGCCTTCTTTCCTGGACAAGGATTACAGAAAAACCAGATCGGGCAGTAAGGCAAAAAAACGTGTTCCAATAATACCCAAATCGGAAAAAGAAGCGATAGAGTAGTGGCTTTTATATACTCGTCATGTTTTTATTAATTCTTAGTATCTTTTATGTATTTTTAAGAAAAATTCTGATCTTGGGCGCTAAAAGAAGTCTTATTTTCGTTGTTGAGTAGCTAACAAGATAAATTTCATGAAACAGTTACTTATTATTTGTTTTATTTTCAGTGTTTCACTGACAAAAGCACAGCGCAATATTGATTTTGGTATTATTGGTGGTGGGACATATTATATGGGTGAGATTAATCCAAGACGACATTTTTATAAATTATCGCCTGCAATGGGAGCACTTTTTCGGTTTAACATAAACAAAAGATATGCAGTTAGATTAAGTGGTATTTATGGAGGACTAAGAGGCAGCGATGCTGATTTTCCCGACCGGAATATACCGCTTCGTTCACCGTATAGCTTTAGTAAGCAGGTTCTTGATTTTAGTGGTCAGCTTGAGTTTAATTTTTTACCCTACATAACCGGTGAAGAAAAGGGACTTTACAGTACTTATATTGCCGGAGGTATTGGTTGCGGAATTTCAATCGGGAGCAAACCTTTTTTTACTATTCCTTTTGGGGTAGGCGTTAAGGTAAAATTTACTGCCAGACTAAGTTCAGGATGTGAGTGGAGTTTTAGAAGAACTTTCAGAGATGATATTGATAATGTGGAGAACCAACTAGGCAGCACACTTATGAATAATAATGACTGGTATTCTTTTGTAGGTGTTTTTATTACTTATAAGTTTTTTAAATTTGCAGTGGATTGTCCGGCGTATAACTAGAATTATTTTTAAGAATGGGATATAAGGAACAGCTTGATTTTAAAAGGTTGCCAAAACATGTAGCCATCATTATGGATGGGAATGGCAGGTGGGCTAAGAAAAAAGGCAATCCAAGAATTTATGGCCACAACAATGGTGTGGACGCTGTTCGTGATACGGTTGAAGCCGCAGCTGAATTGGGCATTGGATACCTCACATTGTATGCTTTTTCAGCAGAAAACTGGAACCGGCCGCGTACCGAAATTGATGCCCTCATGTCTCTGTTGGTTTTATCCATTAATAAAGAAACCAAAACTCTGCTTGAAAACAACGTAAAATTAAGAGCGATTGGAGATCTGGATACCCTTCCAAAATCAGTTGCATCTCAACTGAAAGCAGCTATTGAAAAGACAAAAAAGAAAACAGGTTTAAATCTGATCCTCGCATTAAGTTATAGTTCCCGATGGGAAATACTCAATGCGGCAAAGAACCTGGCGGAAGATGTTAAACAAGGAAAGATTGATCACGAAGATATTGATAATGCTGTATTTGAAAGTTATCTCAATACAACGGGGATTCCGGATCCGGAATTATTAATTCGTACCAGTGGTGAATTCCGTGTTAGCAATTATCTTTTATGGCAAATTGCATACACAGAATTGTATTTTACCCCTACGCTTTGGCCCGATTTTAGAAGAGATCATTTTTATCAGGCTATTGCCGATTTTCAGAGCAGGGAAAGACGATTTGGCAAAATCAGTGAACAGGTCATTGCAAATATGAACGTAAATAGTTAATCACAGGATGCGAATATTTTTACTCTCATTTTTTATTGTAGCAACAAACTTCAATGTTTTCTCCAGGCTTGTAACCGATAGTATCGAATACAAGACTCTGGATTATGCTCGTTCGAAAGAATACATCATCGGAGATATTGAAGTAACAGGAGTCAGGTTTCTTCAACCTTCACACCTGGTTTCTATTTCAGGTTTAAGTAAAGGGATGAAAATTAAAATTCCGGGTTCTGAAATTACTCAGGCAGTAAATAAATATTGGAAACATGGGCTTTTCTCGGACGTTAAGATTATCGTGACAAAAATTGAAGATGGTAAAGCCTATCTGGAAATTCAATTGACGGAACAACCACGTCTTAGTAAACTTGAAATTACAGGGGTTAATAAATCTGAAAAAGGAGATATTGAGGAGAAAATCAATCTCCGGCGAGGCATACAGATTACCGAGGATATTATGAACAATTCATCATTTATAATTAAGAAACACTTCAGAGAAAAGGGGTTTTTCAACGTTGATGTTGATATCAGGCAGGAAGAAGATACCAGCAGTATAAATATGGTGAATCTTGATATTCATATTGACAAAAGCAAAAGAGTAAAAATCCAGGAAATCGTATTTGAAGGGAATACCTGTTACAAAGACCGACGTTTACGTCGGCTTATGAAAAAAACCAAACAACGCGATTGGAATATTTTTAAAGGATCGAAACTCATTGAGGCCGAATACAAAGCAGATAAAAAAAAGGTAATTGATTTTTACAATGAAAATGGGTATCGCGATGCCAAAATTACAGATGAGGGGCTTGAGCATATAAATACTAAACGAGTTGCCTTAAAGCTTGCCATTTTTGAAGGAAATCAATATTTTCTTAAAAGCATTACCTGGATCGGAAATACAAAATATCCTTCGAAGTACCTGAGCCTGATTTTAGGAATGAAACCTGGTGATTTGTATGATCAGAAATTGTTGCAGGAAAGGCTTACAAATGATGAAGATGCTGTTACTTCTGTTTATATGGACAATGGATATTTATTCTTCAGTATCAATCCGGTAGAAGCAAATATAGAAAATGACTCGGTTGATCTTGAACTAAGAATATATGAAGGAAAACCGGCCACGCTCAATGATATTCTGATTACCGGAAACACAAAAACCAATGAGCATGTTGTAAGAAGGGAATTGTATACGCGCCCGGGAGAGCTTTTTTCAAGATCAGACATAATCAGGTCAGTTAGGGAATTGGCAACTCTGGGGCATTTTAATCCGGAAACAATAGTACCTAACCCACTGCCTAATCCAGCCGATGGCACGGTTGATATTGAATATGGTTTGGAAGAAAGAGCCAATGACCAGCTTGAGCTTTCAGGCGGATGGGGTGGATATTATGGTTTTATGGGGACTATTGGAATTCGGTTTTCCAACTTTTCAATGCGTAGATTTTTTGAATCCAAAGCGTGGAGACCTGTTCCAAGCGGTGACGGACAAACACTTCAGGTAAGAGCACAGTTTTCGGGTAAGAGCTATCATGGATACAACATTAGCTTTATTGAACCCTGGTTTGGAGGGAAAAAGCCCAATTCTTTTTCTGTTTCCTTATATTACTCAAAGCAGCGTCCTTATGCTCAGTACAATTCATTCGATTCTTTGGATCCTTCATTCAGAACATATGGAGCTTCCATTGGTTTAGGAAGACGCCTGAAGTGGCCCGATGACTATTTTTCCTTGTATACGGAACTATCTTTTCAGCAATACAGACTGCATAATTACAACCTGGGATTGCTTACCAATGGAAATTATAATTTATTCAGCCTGAAATTTGTTCTGTCCAGAAGTTCTCAGGATCAAATCATATATCCAAGGAAAGGTTCTGTTTTCAGCCTGGGATTAAGACTTACACCACCATACTCGGTATTTAATGGTGTTGATTACAGCGATGCTACGTATGAAGAGAGTTTTAAAAACATTGAATTTCACAAATGGACCTTTAATGGTGCATGGTATACCAGTTTAATACAAAATCTGGTTCTGGCGCTAAAAGCTGAGTTTGGTTACCTTGGAGCATACAATAAAACAATCGGAGCTCCTCCTTTTGAGAAATTTGATGTTGGCGGTAGCGGATTAAGTGGTTATAATTTATATGGTACAGATGTCGTGGCACTGAGAGGATATGAAGACGGTACTGTGACACCATATAAAGAAGGAACGACTATTGAAGATGGGAATTTATATACCAGGTATTACGCTGAATTACGATATCCATTCTCTTTAAATCCATCAGCAACAATATACGGACTGGTATTTCTGGAAGGTGGAAATGCCTGGAGTAAGTGGAATCAATTTAATCCTTTGGATGTAAAAAGGGCAGCGGGTGTGGGTATAAGAGCATTTCTTCCTATGTTTGGCATGCTTGGAATTGATTGGGGATATGGATTTGATCCAAGCAACCAAAGACCGTACACAAAATCGAAAGGACAATGGCATTTTGTTCTGGGACAACAACTATAATGATCAGAACGGTATGAAATTTGTATTTTTGTTTTGAACATAAATAATTAAACAAATGAAAAAAACAATAACAACTTTGGCATTATTAGTATTCGCTGTTTCTCTTTCCTTGGCACAAAAATTTGCATTTGTCGACACAGATTATATTCTCAATAATATTCCATCGTATAAGGCAGCTGAAGGTGAGCTCGATAAACTTTCAACACAATACGAAACTGAAGTAAAAAGTCTTTACGAAGGCATTGATAAATTGTATCGTGAATACCAGGCAGAAAAAGTATTGCTAACGGATGATATAAAATCGAAACGCGAAGAAGAAATAATTAATAAGGAACATGAAGCTAAAAAACTGCAGAATGATTATTTTGGACAGGAAGGATTGTTGTTTAAAAAACGCCAGGAACTAATAAAACCTATTCAGGATGAAGTTTTCGAAGCAGTAAAGGACATTTCCAATGAGAATGGATATGCTGTAATATTTGATTCCTCAAGTGGACCTACCATGCTGTATACAAATCCCCGTTATGATGTAAGTGACGAGGTATTGCAAAGATTAGGTTATAAGAATTAATTTTATACATTTGTGCAGAAATTTACATTATTATAACAAAAATGAAAAAATATTTAATAGTAATCCTTGTAAGTGCTGTTATCTTTAGCCTTTCTGTCAGCGCTCAGGATAAACTCAAAATTGGTCATATCAATAGTCAGGAACTATTGGCTGCCATGCCTGAAAGTGATAGTGCTCAAAAAAAGCTCGAAAAAATTGCTAAGGAGCATGAACTTGTTCTGGAAGAAATGTCTGTAGAGTTTAATAAAAAATTTGAAGCGTACCGAAAAGCTATGGATGCCGGAACTTTAAGTGACCTTGCAAGAGCTACAAAAGAAGCTGAACTGGAAGATTTACAAAATAGAATTGGAACTTTTGAACAAACAGCCCAGCAGGATTTACAGCAGAAACGAGTTGAATTTTTTACTCCCGTTCAGGAAGCTGCCCTGAGTGCCGTAAACGAAGTTGCTGAGGAACAAGGATACACGTATATTTTAGACACCGGAGTTGGAGTAGTAGTATATTCTTCACCCGATTCCAAGGATATTCTGGATTTGGTTAAAACAAAGCTGGGCCTAAAATAATGTATTGAAAAGAAATATTGAAG
>CAYQDZ010000154.1:0-7702 GCA_964416375.1 uncultured Bacteroidales bacterium | reverse complement strand
TTACACTGAACATTTCTTTCCCAGGGCGATGCCCTGGGTTATTCATGTATGATCCTTTCAGGATCATTAATACAATCAATTAAATCTTATTATTAACGTATTTAATTTAACGTGAGTTCGATGTAAGAATGTTAGGAGTCAATTAGAAAAACAAAGGGATGATGGTAATTTTCCTTCAGACCTGTTGTATGGGAAAGTGTACAGGAATATCCTATGTGGATTCAACTCCCCTAAGAGCCTGTCACATAAAGAGAGAGAAGCAGCATAAGGTATTAAAGCAATATGCAGCAAAGGGACAATGTTCTATGGGTTGGTTTTATGGTTTTAAGTTCCATATCGTAATTAATGAGTTTTTTATGGATTATTTATTTTTGAAACAGCCCTATTCTTAATCTGCCTTTTTCTTTTCAAATGACATGGAGGGTGTTATGATGCACATAATCCATAACCAATGAGCATCTATAGCTTGCTCGCTTGCTAAGTTTTGAATTTTATTCAATGATTTTGCAGAGATGAGAAATGCATACCCCATTTCTATTTTAAAATCTTTTGCCGGTTTGTAAGAAAGCATAAAATCAAGCTCATGAGCCAGGGATTTATCCAATGTTGATGGTAATCCGGGAGAATCAGGATCCATTACATTGTTTTGCAGTCTTAAATAATGGTATGTTGGTTTAAAATACAATTTATCACTTACATTGATTTGAGCATCAAGGTATATATCTATCAGTCCACCGCCGGCTGTTCCTTTAGGAATATTGGAAAAATGGTCCATGTTGCCATAGTAACGATGTCTGGAACCATACAACAGATCAAAAAGATGATCCTTTTTCAGGTAGGAAGAATCGGAGCTGGCAAAATTCTGTCCTGAAAGGAAGTCAATTCCAGCTGCAAAAGTGACATGGGGTAATGAATATTCCGATTTCAGGTTCCAGAAGTAAGCTGAAACATCAGCTCCAATATTATTCTGACCAAATTGATAATATCCGCTGCCATTAAATGTAAAATCCTGTAGTGAGAATTTCAGAATGATACCAGGAGTATGTTTAAAATAAATACCTTCCACTTTATCAGGTTTTTGAAATCCTGATAAAACATAGATAAAACTGCTTTCTATATTTTCATTCCATTGTTTTTTCAGATACACGAAATTCATGGTTTTCATCTTATCCAATGAATAGGTCTCCTGGTAAACAATTTCCTTGTTGTTGTTATAGGAAAAACCTGCATCGCAAACAAAATCACCCTTGTATTTGAGCAATATTGCGTCGTACGACATGCCATACTGATTCCAGTTTCGTCCGCTTAACAGCCTTTGATCGGCATATTTCAATTGTTGTCGTCCCAACCGGAGGGAGAACTGATCTGAAAAGGAATATTCTGCCCAGGCTTCCTTTAGATCTACGCTGGCTTGATCACCTCGGATCCCGGTGGAACTGTAATATTGCTCATCTCCCCATACTCTTACATCTTGTATGGCAAAGTAAAGGCTGTATTTTTCCATGGTAAAACCGAGTCCCAGCCTGCTCCTTTGACTAATAAGAAATGCAGGTGAGGAAATTGTATCTGAAAGTTGTTTATAGCCGTATCTCATTTCTGCCCGGGGGTGTATCTCAGCATTGATGTAGAGTTGAGCATGAATAGAAACAAATGAGAGAGTGATAATTAAGACGATGAGAAGTGAAAAATTTTTCATGATATCCAAATGTTTATCGGGATGGTTATTAATTAAAGCTTCCTCGCAGGTAGGCTTTTGTAATTTCATTTTTTGGATTATTGAAGAACTCAGATGCCTCACATTGCTCAATGATTTCGCCCAGATACATGAAAATTATATAATCTGCAATGCGGCGGGCTTGCCGAAGCGCATGAGTAACTACAATGATGGTATAGTGATTTTTAAGTTCTAAAAATCTTTTCTCAATAGCCTGACTGGAAATTGGATCAAGCGCTGATGTGGGTTCATCAGCCAGAATAATTTCCGGATCAACAGCCAGTCCTCTGGCAAGACACAATCTTTGTTGTTGCCCGATGGATAAGCTGTTCGCCGGGCTATTTAGCCGGTCCTTCACTTCATCCCACAGATTTGCCTGTTTCAGGTAGTGTTCAACACGAAGTTTCAGGTACCTTTTTTTTCTACGGCCACTGATCTTCAATCCATAGGCTACATTGTTAAAAATATTCATGGGCAGCGGAGCAGGTTTTTGAGAGAGTAAGCCCATTTTTCGTCTCAGGTCATTGATGTCCGAAATCCCATTGTAAATATTTTTGCCATTAAGCTCAATTTTTCCATTGATCTTAACATCGCTGTATAAGTCTGTTAATCGATTCATGCTCTTTAGCAGAGTTGTTTTACCACAACCAGATGAACCAAGAATGACCGTAATCTTTTTCTCCGGGATAACGCAATTAATATTTTTCAGGATATGTTCTTTCCCAATACTTAACTGAAAGTTTTCAATAAGAATTTTTTCTTTTGTCATGGTTCATATTATTTAATATCGTTTTTTGTATATCTCAGACTAATGGTTCTTCCTGTTATACTAATCAGAAGAATAATAATGGTTAAGACTACAGCTGCAGCATAGGCTCTTTCCTGTACTTCGGGAATTGGGGATGTGAGTTGAAAAAATATTGACAAAGGAAGTGTTGCCGCAGGTTGTGTAAGAGAAGTAGGAATATGATCAGTAAATCCTGCTGTAAACAGAACAGATGCTGCATCTCCAATTGCTCTGCCAAAAGAAAGAAGTATGGCAGTTATAATGCCGGGAATACACTGTTTGAAAAAGACTTTGTATGATATTTCAAATTTTGTTGAGCCAAGCGACATGGCTGCTTCATAGAGGCTTATAGGTACCGTTTTCAATGCTTCATCCATGCTCCTTATCATGATGGGAGTAATAAATACAGCCACGGTGAGAATTCCTGCCAACAAGGATGCTCTTAAACCGAAATAGATCATTATGGTAAATGCAAATGCTCCATAGACGATAGAAGGAACTCCCCAGAGAACATCAATAAATAATCGTATACCATTCTGAAGTTTGGTGTGTTTTCTTAAATGTACATTAAGAAACAGAGCTGTGGGCGTACTTATAAAAAAGGCAATCAGTGTTGCTCCAAAAGCCAGGTATAATGAACCGACTATCGCATTCAATATCCCTCCCTCACCGCCAAAATAGAAACCTCCTTTAGGAACGCTTGATAAAATCTTCCAGTTTAAAGCAGGGATTCCTTTTTTGAGTATGGTCAATAGAATGAGAGCCATTACAAGGATAATTGTTCCGCATGCAAGCTGCATAAGCTTAATAAAAAACTTCTCTTCCCTATTTCTGTATTTGTTACTGCTCTTATTCATAGTACAGCTTATAAATTTTTTTCCAGACGATAAATAGATACCCTTGAAAGGAAATTGAACAACAAGATGGAAATGAATAATATCAGAGCAGCCATCATCAGAGCTGAATCGTATAGCGGAATAGACATCATCTCACCATAATTGTTAGCTATTAAAGCAGGCAAGGGATAAACCGGATCGAATAATCCATTCGGTATTTTGGCCACATTACCTGCCACCATTAATACAGCAATCGTTTCTCCGAAAGCTCTCGATATACCAAGGCCAAATGCAGATATGATTCCTGGCTTTGCCTTTCTTACAATAACATGTTTAATCACTTCCCATTTTGTGGCACCCAACGATAATGTTGCTTCTGTAAGCTCTGCCGGAAATGTTCTGATGATTTCAATAAGTATGTTTAAAATGAATGGAATGATCATTACTGCCAGAACAATGCTACCCGTAATCAGCGTGTATCCTGTTGTCTGAATCCCGAAATTTGGAGCTACTATGTCCGATATAAAGGGTACGATTATAAGGATACCCCAAACACCATAAACCACAGAGGGAATTCCGGCCAGAATATCGATTACGGGTTGCATGATCCTGACCAATTGTGTCCGGGCATATTGGGTAAGATACAGGGCTGAAAATATGCAAATGGGACCTGCAATAAGTACTGCAAGCAGAGTTATGGAAATAGAACTCAATATAAAGGGTAAAAAACCAAAATTGCCTTTGCTCGGCTCCCAGGCCGAAGAAAGGAAAATTTTCTTCAGCGTAAGAGACTCCAGCAAAAGTGATGACTTAGTGGTAAGGCAGATACACATGATAATGGGTGTAAGAATAACCAGAGATAGAGCTACAATCATAATGATCGTGTTGTAACTATTCAGGATTTTACGATTAAGTTTTCTGATTTTCATTATTCCATTGAATAACCTGCCTGGAATGATTAGAAATAGTATGCAAGCTTGTATTTATTGGTTTAGGGAATTTTAAGTTTTACTTTTTCCTGGTCCAGCTGAGCTTCTTCAAGCTGAATGTAACCTGCCACATGTATAAATTTTTGGCCTTCTGTCAGAATGAATTTTAAAAAGCTAAGCACTGCCGGATTTTCCGGCTCACCTTTTGATATCAGGTATAGATTTCTTGCTGGTGGCGAAGGATATACACCCTGCTGAATAGCTGACATGGCACTATTCATTGTGCCATAGAAGTTTTCTTCAGGATCAATGATCCTGTTATGATTCAAATCGATAGGGATTATATTTAATCCATCAACTATTTTTTTTGTTTTTATATCATAAATGTAAATGAGGTTGTTATACCCCACCCCGTTTTTGTCTTTTTTCACAGCATCGGCCATTCCAGGGTCACCAAATACACCTGTTCCCCGGAGATCTTCCTGTTCTTTATTAAAAAATTTAGCCCACATGGCAGCCGCTCCGCAAGCATCGGATCGCGTATACACATTGATTTTGTCAGATAAGGTATACCCATCAAACTGATTCCATAATTTCTGGGCATCATCAGTAAACAATTGACTGAACTGCTCTTTTGTAAGACCTGCTTTCAGTACCTGTTTAACAGCCGGATTGCTTGAATTTATGGTTGGAAATACACCATCTTTTGCAACGGCAATTTTCCAGGCTCCTTTCTCTTCTTCCTGCACCCTAACTTCTCTTGAAAACATGGCCAGATCAACCATGCCTGATAAGACATCAGTCATTCCTTTGCCTGCGCCTCCTGCGCTTATATCAATCTGAACCTGTGGATATTCTTTGTTGAATTCTTCCGCCCATTTTACGGTCATGGGATACAGTGCAAAAGCACCTGAAATGCTTATGTTACCTTTTATTTCACCTTCCTTTTCACCTGCATTCGTATCCTTTTGAGTGGATCTGCAGCCGGAAATAAATAAAATGAATACAATAGAAATAAGAATGGAAAATGATCGATTTGTTTGGAGTGTTTTCATAACTGGGAAAATTTTTATATGAGTATTACAAATACCTCAGTTTTTATATGAGGAATTAAAAAATGTCAACAATTCTTTTGGCTATTAATGAATACCCTGAAAGATCAACCTGTGAATGATTCAGCATATTGAGCAGGTGTTGTAAGCACGATTTCACTGTCTATCCTGATACCTGCTTCTTTAAATAGTACACCAAGAAAACTTGAGTCAATAGCTGTTTCAAGACACTCTTCAAGGAGTTTGATTTTAGCGTTTGATTTTACCTTGCAGATCACATGCATGCAGAAACATGGATGTGTTTCCTGCAAGGTCTCAATATGGACTTCTGTTTCCAGATTCTGTAAAAAAATAGAATGCTTAATAATCTCCTTTTTGAATTCGGCTGTTATACATCCTGCAAATCCCATTAATACAAGATCAAGGCAATTCAGCTCATAATTATCCTGACGTTTTTCAGGATCGGAGACTGCAAGATTCAAATGTTTGCTGTTATTGAGGATATAGTTGTTGTCACTAATCCATTTGGCAGTTGTTTTCATTAGCTGTCCTCCTTTTTATACAAAATTACGGACTGCAATAAGGAAATTATACCGCAGAAAAGCGTAAAATGAAACTACGTAATTCATACAAGAAATACGTGTTTAAACGTAGACTAACTCAGTAAGTTTGCAGGCAATTTTTTGCTGTCAGATTTCGATGATCTCATTCTTTATTGCATAAATCACCAGGCTTGCTGTGTTTTTCGAACCTGTTTTCAATAAAAGATTTTCGCGGTGCTTATCAACAGTTCTTTTGCTGAGGTATAGTTTATCGGCAATTTCCTGGTTTGATAAACCCTTGCAGATAAGAAACAAAATTTCAATCTCTCTGTCGGTTAGGTCTGTTCCCTGTTTGACGATTTTTTTCCGGTTGATGTTTCTGATCAATTCATTCATAATTTCACCAGAGAAAAAACTGCGTCCCTCAGCAACATCTGAAATGGCTCTTTGAACATCATCAAAACTTGAATTTTTCATCAGAAATCCTTTTGCTCCAGCTTCAATCATATTGGTATAATAGCTTTGATCGGCATACATGGATAAACCGACTATTTTTAATTCCGGCATGACTTCAAGAGCCTTTTTTGCAGCTTTTATTCCATTCATTACCGGCATTTCAATATCAAGTAATGCAATATCAGGCTTTATATGGGCCAGTTGATCAATAAAATCCTGTCCGTTTGAGGCTTCATAAATTTCACCAATAAACGATACTTTGGAGAGAAGAAGTTTCAGCCCTTCACGAAAGAGGTTATGATCATCAACCAGAATTATGGATAGTTTGGTTTTCATACAGGCAGGGTTATTTTCAGATTAAATCCTTCATCCGGGAGACTATATATATCAATGGTTCCGTCCAGAGATTTGATTCTTGAATGAATATTCGAAAGTCCCATTCCTGCATTCTGATTTTGGACTTTTTCCATATCAAAGCCAATCCCGTTATCTGAGTATATTAACTCGAGAACATTCTTTTTATGAAAAAAATCGATGCTAACTTTATTGGCACGGGCATGTTTCATTGTGTTTGTGATCAGTTCGCATATGATCCTGTAAAGGATGATCTCGGTATTGTAATTGAATCTTTTTTCTTTGAGATTTGATTCCAGCAGGATATCGATATCATCACTGGTATTAAACCTTGAGATGAAAGTTTCAATAGCATTTATCAGACCGAAGTTTTTTAGTATATGCGGACTTAAATTATTTGATATTTCCTTCACTGCAATAATGGCTTCATCAACATTTTGCTCCGTATGATCAATGATTTCTTTGTTTACCATATTTACTTTTGTTTTATCAATAGCACTGATCGACATTTTCACCGATGACAATAAGGGTCCCAAACCATCATGCAGTTCTTTCGAAAATTGTTGTCTCGATTCTTCTTCCGTGCTTATAATGGCTGAAAGCACCTTTGATTCATTTTGTTGGCGGAGTTTTTCGATATGGTCCAGTATATTAAAAATCTTTCGGATAAATAGAACTCCTGAAAACATAAGGACAGAGGTAATAACCGCTATCCATCCTCCGATAAGATTTTTTCGGATCAGTTCTTCTGCATTGTAGATGTATACAAGCTCATACCATCTGCGTACAGCCATTAATAAAAAACCGATGCTGATAAGCATCCAGGAAATATTGTAACGTGTACGTTTGATCAGACTTATGGCAGTCATGGCGGCTGCAAATTGCAGGAGAACAGACAGGATAAGTGCTATTTTGAGAATCATACAGTTTGAATTGAGCTATCAAATGTAGGAAGAATTTTAAGTATTATTAAATAGGATAGATGGAATGCATTTCCCATTCAGGGTATGCATCTGTGTCTTTCATGTAATT
>CAYQDZ010000153.1:0-7724 GCA_964416375.1 uncultured Bacteroidales bacterium | reverse complement strand
AAATTTTTAATTTCTGTCATGTTTTCGTAACAATCCCACAGCCACAGTATATAATGAACAACTATCTCACCATATTCACGGCTAATTTCTCCTTCCATTGTATCCCAAAGTTTGACGGGTTGATCGCTATTAATATAAGTCCTATCCTTATAATAAACATCTCCTTCATTTTTTTGAAAGATATAAATTTCATAACTAGTCACACCTTTTCCATAATAAGTAAAAGTATCACCCCAAAAAAGTATCCATGGTAAATATGTATCACCACAAATTTCTTGACAGTCCCTTTCAATTACTATGGGATCTTTATCTGCTGTCGCTATAAAATTAATACCACTTTCGATAATAGCATTTTTTATTATTATTTCATCTTTTGCACCAATAAAAGTATTATCACTAAATACAACCGGTGGATATTGAGGTAAGTCAATACCTATTGTAATATCTCCATTTGAAGTGATATAAGGGGGCATGCCAGTTGCTGCTATATGTATATCTCCTTCATCATAAAAAGCACATGGCTTGCAAGGACCTCCACAATCTATCCATGTTTCACCTAGTTCTTCTTCTAAGTAACAATTTGTGCAATGCCTTCTTTGATTATCAAATGAAGCATTAAAAGAATAAACTTGCTCACTTAAACCAAGATATGATGATAAATTTGCTTTATTCCATAAGGTTTCAAATTTTAATGCATGAACTGGTTCTAAATTAGGAAAATTACAATTACCTGAACCAGAAAGGACCATTGCAACAACATTATGATCCTTATCAAATACAGGTGATCCTGATGCACCACCTAGGCTAAAACCTTCATCCCATTGAAATTGATAAAGATCACCTGCACTAACTGGAGCACTATCATCAATAGCATATCTTGTTTCTGTATCTCCAGCTTCAGGGCGAGAATTACCTATATACATAAACGGTGTCATATCCAATAGCTCTATCGAACCATAATTTCGTCGATCCCATCCTAAAAAGCTAATATTACTCTCATCAAAATATTCAATATTGTAATCACTCGACGGTTGAAAAAAAATATAATCTTCGTCATCGTTAGGTATTGATAAATAATTTCCTTTCTCAAGAATTGTAAATTTTGGATCAATAAAAAAATCATTTTCATAGGCATCTTCTGTATAACATTCAGATCTATGCTGCCTGAAATATAATCTAGTATTATGCTTTAAAAAAGCATCTTCAATGTCATAAATATATCCTTCTGCGACTGCCGGCGTAATATAATGCTGACATGTAAGAGCATATGGAACATTTGATACATCAAACTCATAATTGTAAGCGGTATTTATTAAAAATCCTGTCGCAAAATAATATGCATAACTACCTGGAGTACCTTTATATATTTCAGTACGGATATGAAATGTACCCATATATTCATTTACCCAATTTTCTTCATCAGCAAAACATTTAATAAATCCACATTTATATGGGTCATTAACTTTATCCTGAAATAAATTTTCTTCTTCCTCTTTGAGAGACTTACTAAATAGATTTTTGAAAAAAAAGTTAACAAGTTTGATTTCGAATGTTATATTCTTAGTCCTTTTATTTTTTGAAATAAAACGAATAACAACTTCTTCTTGTGATTCACTGTTTAGACGAAGCAAATGTCCTTTCTTCTCACTATTATCAGTGTAATTAAATTTTAATATTGATTCCCCACTAACATTTTCAATTATTATAAGATCGTCTTCATTTATAATTGTATATGCACTAATCCCAACACGAGCTGCATTTATTCTTTTAATATGTAATAAATACTCAGTATCTTCTCGAGTTTTCCTTTTTGTAGCAATCTCAAAAAAAGAAGCATCGATAGGAGATGCGTATCCTCCCACATTGTTAGGTTCATCTTGTAGATTAACATGATCTGCTAACCTGCATTCTATACTAGCAATTTCTTGTTCATATACCTTTGAATAATATGTGGCAAAACTATATTCAACCTTTTCCTGAGCTTCAGCTCTTATTAATATTAAGAGAAAAGCAAGTAATATGTAATATCTTTTCATTCTTACTACCATTTAGTCAGTTAAAATCATTTTCTCAATTCCAATAATTTCTCCATCTGCTATTAAGGAATAATGATACATTCCTGGCTGTAGTTCAGAACCATAAATCACAGCACTTCCATATTCTCTTTCAACAATATTTATACTCTTTACCTGTTTTCCCTGCAGGTCATAAATAACTAACATAGCTTTTTCAACACTTTCAGATAAATAGAATTCGATTACTGTATTCTCAGAGAAGGGGTTGGGTATGTTTTTTCCAAGAAACATATCAGAATCTGAAAGATTATCTATATTCCTTTGGGCACTCTTTTCTTTTGTTTTCAGTGATTGAATTTCCTTCTCAAGCTTTTGAATGTTCTCATTCTGGTTCTTCAATGCTTCTACTAACAAAGGAATTATTTCAATGTAATTAAGGCTTAAAAAGCCCATACTGTCCTGATAAACTAATTCCGGGTATACTTCTTGAACATCCTGAGCAACAAAACCGATATGCTGACGATCGGATTCAGTACTTTTTTGTGTTCTATTTTTATTATCAATCAAGTTAAAATCTTCATTTTTTAATCTATATGTTTTCCCTTTTAATTGATATATTTTAGAAGTTTTTTCATCTTTTAAGTCTTCGATTTCTTTTTTATAGACAGAATCTGAAGGGTTCAAATTTGTACCCCTTATATAACCTCCTACATCCAAATGATATTGCGCGCTACTAGGTCCTTTATTTATCCCTACATATCCACTTGAATAGTGAATACGCATTTTTGGATATCCAAATCCATTCGTTTGGAATGTAAAATCTGACGGAGTATTTGTTACTAATGCACCATTAGCCAGAACCAGTCCTTTGTTAAAATAAAACCTGGGACGATCAGTGATAAAACTTGCGTAACTCGATGCTGGATGTCCAATATCAAGATACCCAGCACCTGCTTTAATTCTCAGGTTATAACTGGACGAAGGATTGACCGGACCAACACTTACATGGCCGTCTGTTCCGACCTTTATCTGAGAATGAACAGATAATACAACAAGAGATGTTGTAATAAACAAAAAAACTTTTTTTTTCATTTGAATAACGATTTAGGTGATTAATAAAATGCATATTGCCCAAACGCAAACACAATAAACGCTTTACTTAGCAGCATTTAACGTACCTATGGTTAATTGTTAGTAACTTAAATCAATAGATGATTCTATAACCAATTTTCAATTATTATTATCCATAACCTCTGATTCCTGAAACGAAATAAGAAGAAAAAAAATGACATATCCAAGCGTTTTGCTTTTTTTCTGTTCATGAAGATATCTGTTTACTGATCCATCGTCCCGTTGAACAAGGACTGCCACAAACATGAGAACCAACAATACCTGGATGCGGCAAGCCTTCGACTCCCTTCGGCCGTCATCCGTTTGCCGCTGAAGCTTTAGCGGAGGCGCAAGGCTTACCGACTTCTCATACCAAATAATCAATTCAAATAGTATCTTTGTAGCCTCTTAGCATAGAGGTTTTTTTTATTTTCAGACAGTAATAATTTGCATTTATGAAACTTAGTTCAGTAATTACTGAAAGTATTGGTTCTTGTATCCATGATTTGTATAAGGTTAAATCGCAGGAGAAATTAATTCAACTGCAGAAGACCAGCAAAGATTTTGAGGGTGATATTACGGTTGTTGTTTTTCCTCTCTTGCGTATATCAAAAAAATCACCCGAAGAAACGGCCAAGGATATAGGGAACTATCTGTTAACAAATGTTTCTATTATTAAAGATTACAACGTCATTAAGGGATTTCTCAATCTGGTAATTGTTGATGGGTATTACATAGACTTTTTAAAACAAGAATCGGGAAATGATCAATTCGGGACAATTGAACCTGATAAAGAATCATTACTCTATATGGTAGAGTTTTCTTCTCCCAATACAAACAAACCACTTCATTTGGGTCATATCAGGAACAATCTTCTGGGATGGTCAATTTGCCAGATTCTTGAGGCAAGTGGGAAACAGGTAGTAAAAACCAACATTGTAAATGACCGGGGAATTCACATATGCAAATCCATGCTGGCATGGGATAAATGGGGAAATGGAGAAACGCCTGAATCCTCAGGAAAGAAAGGAGATCATCTGGTAGGGGATTATTACGTAAAGTTTGATCAGGAATACAAAAAACAGATCAATACTTTGCTTGCTCAGGGAACACCGGAAGAGGAAGCAGCAAAATCAGCTCCATTGATCATTGAGGCACAGGAGATGCTGCGGAAATGGGAATCCAGGGATCAGGAAGTGTATGAGCTATGGAAAATGATGAATGATTGGGTTTACGCAGGTTTTGAAGTGACCTATGAAAAGCTCGGAGTTGGTTTTGATAAGATATACTTTGAATCGGATACCTATTCGGTGGGAAGAAATACCGTGATAAGTGGTCTTGATAAAGGAATTTTCATTCAACGATCTGACAATTCTGTTTGGGTAGATCTGACAAAGGAAGGACTGGATGAAAAAATATTGTTACGATCTGATGGTACCTCGGTATATATGACACAGGATATTGGCACAGCTCAACTTCGACAGCAGGATTACCGGTTTGATAAAATGATCTATGTTGTTGGCAACGAGCAGAATTACCATTTTAAAGTACTTTCCATTATTTTGGATAAGCTGGACTTTGCCTGGGCGAAAGATCTCTACCATTTGTCCTATGGTATGGTTGAACTGCCTGAAGGAAAAATGAAATCGCGTGAAGGAACCGTTGTTGATGCTGACGATCTGATAGAAGAAATGGTAGTTACTGCCCGTTCCATGGCAGAAGAACTGGGGAAGCTTGAAGGACTGAATGAAAAGGAAAAGGAAAATATTTACAGGATCATAGGATTGGGAGCCCTGAAGTATTTCATTCTGAAAGTTGATCCTGTAAAAAACATGACCTTCAATCCACGTGATTCAATTGATTTCAACGGAAACACAGGCCCTTTCATACAATATACCCATGCACGTATACGCTCCGTAATCAGAAAAGCGGATGAGATGAAAATCAAAATATCAAATGACTATTCATCTTCAGCGAACCTGAGTAATAAGGAGAAATCAATACTGAAAATGGTACACGATTTTCCTGAAATTATTGCAGAAGCTGCTAAAAATTTCAGTCCGGCACTCATTGCAAACTATGCATTTGAACTGGCAAAGGAATACAATCAGTTTTACCACGATTATCCCATACTAATGGAAGAAAATAAAGATTTGCGGTCAATCAGACTGAATCTTTCTCTCATTACCGGCAAACTGATTAAAAAATCCATGAAACTTTTAGGAATTGAAGTGCCCGAACGTATGTGATATTCCTTGATAATCTCTATTTTTGCGACCTGATTAATGATAAAATAATATGTTTGACAATCTTTCGGAACGACTTGAACGATCATTCAAAATACTGAAGGGGCAGGGTACCATTACCGAAATTAATGTAGCTGAAACTTTAAAGGAGGTACGCAGAGCCCTGCTTGATGCCGATGTCAATTACAAAATTGCCAAATCATTTACCGATACGGTTAAGGAAAAAGCTTTAGGTCAGAAAATATTGACTACAGTGAAGCCCGGGCAGATGATGGTAAAAATAGTTCACAAAGAACTGGCTGATCTGATGGGGGGCAGCAATGTTGAAATAAACATTAAGGGCAATCCGGCAGTAATTCTTGTTGCAGGTTTGCAGGGATCGGGTAAAACCACTTTTGCCGGTAAATTGGGCAGTTTCCTGAAAAACAAAAAAGGAAAGAATCCATTGTTAGTGGCTGGTGATGTATATCGACCTGCTGCAATTGAACAATTGCAAGTGTTGGGTGAACAGATTGGAGTGCCGGTATATTCGGAAGAGGGAAATAAAGATCCCGTGAAACTTTCAAAAGATGGAATCAAAGAGGCAAAAAGAAAGGGTCATGATCTTGTAATCATTGATACGGCTGGTCGCCTGGCAATAGATGAGCAGATGATGAAGGAAATTGAATCGATAAAAAAGAATGTTCAACCGACAGAAACTCTTTTTGTAGTTGATTCGATGACCGGACAAGATGCGGTGAATACTGCCAAAGTATTTAATGATCGATTGAATTTTGATGGTGTAATCCTTACCAAGTTGGATGGAGATACACGGGGTGGTGCAGCATTGTCCATTAGGTCGGTGGTAGAAAAGCCTATAAAGTTTATTAGTGCAGGTGAAAAAATGGAAGCACTGGAGATGTTCCATCCCGAACGTATGGCTGACAGAATTTTGGGTATGGGTGATATTGTTTCATTGGTAGAACGGGCACAGGAGCAATTTGATGTTGATGAAGCCAGAAGTCTCCAGAAGAAGATTGCTAAGAATCAGTTTAATTTTAACGATTTCATTAAACAGATACAGCAGATTAAGAAAATGGGTAATATAAAAGATCTTGCTTCCATGATTCCCGGTGTGGGAAAAGCAATGAAAAATCTTGATATTGACGATGACGCCTTTAATAGCATTGAGGCGATTATCCATTCCATGACAGCTCTTGAAAGAGAAAATCCCGCCCTGCTCAATGGTAGCCGAAAGAAGAGAATAGCAACCGGAAGTGGTACAGATGTCCAGGAAATAAACCGATTGTTAAAGCAGTTTGATGAAACACGGAAGATGATGAAAATGATGCAGAAAGGTAAAAACATGAACCGGATGATGGGAGGAATGCCAGGGGTAAGAAAATAATTCCAAAACAAATTGATATTCATATGCAGCTAATAGATGGTAAAAAGGTTGCCGGCGACATAAAGCTGGAAATAAAAGCAGAAGTCGAAAAGATAAAAGCGAATGGAGGGAAAGCACCCCATTTGGCTGCAGTGCTTATAGGTCATGATGGTGGAAGCGAAACCTATGTGGCATATAAAATCAAGGATTGTGAGGCAGTTGGATTTAAGTCATCATTGATACTGTATGAAGATGATGTTTCTGAAGATCAACTGTTGGCGAAGATCCATGAACTAAACAACGATGATGATCTGGATGGTTTTATTGTTCAATTGCCTTTGCCTGAGCATATTGCAGAGCAAAAAATAATAGAAGCCATAAACCCAAAAAAAGACGTTGATGGCTTTCATGCTGCCAATGTGGGGAGGATGGTTATTGGGCTTCCAACTTTTGTGTCTGCTACACCATTTGGAATTATGGAACTAATGAAACGTTATCGCATTGAAACGAAAGGAAAGAATTGTGTGGTTGTTGGCAGGAGCCAGATTGTTGGCCGTCCACTGAGTATTCTCTTATCACAAAAGGGAATAGATGCAACCGTTACGGTGGCTCATAGCAGGACAAAAGACATCAAAGAACTATGCGCTCATGCCGATATACTGGTTGCTGCATTGGGCTCTCCGGAATTTGTTACAAAAGACATGGTGAAAGAGGGTGCTGTGGTTATAGATGTTGGTACTACCAGGGTGCCTTCGGATGAAACCAAATCAGGATTCAGATTGAAAGGAGATGTTCTGTTTGATGAAGTGGCTCCCAAATGCAGCTTCATTACGCCTGTTCCTGGCGGAGTTGGACCTATGACACGTGTATCCTTACTGCATAATACGCTTCTGGCAGCAAAAAAGGAAATCTATTCATAAATAATATTTAACTTAGAATGAAATCGAATTGGAATACATTTTTCGAACATACAAATTGGTTGAAAAC
>CAYQDZ010000152.1:5763-7737 GCA_964416375.1 uncultured Bacteroidales bacterium | reverse complement strand
TATCACAAATAAATAATTAAAATTCATTCATTTTTATGAATAATGCAGGTTAGATCAATTCCATTTATAATTTATCCAAATGGAAAAGCTTGTATCAAAAGTTTTTAAAGGTCGCCCTTTTCGTTCATTTGACTAAAAAACGCTGCAAAATCATCCTTTTCTTCACTATTCATCCATTTCATAGCACTACGGGGATGTTGATTCATAGATCCTGTAATAAGATATGGAATGTGATATCCCCAATCAATTTCTTTTTGCATATCAAGCATGTATTCCTGAATGACTCCAAGAATAGGCCTGATCTTATATTTGGGATTTTTCAGGAACGATAAAAGAAGCTCCAGGGGGCAATTACCGGCGCCTCTTCCAATTCCTAAAAACGTAGCATCAAGCATATTGGCATTTTGAATTATTCCGGTTATAGTATTAGAAAACGCCAATTGCATGTTATTATGCATATGAACACCAATGGTTTTCTTAGGCAGGAATTCCTGGTATTTTTTTATCAACCCTTCAACCTGTTCGCAATATAAACTTCCAAAGCTGTCAACCAAATAAAATATGGGTAGTTTTGATTTGCCAACATCTTCAAGAGCCTCTTCAAGGTCACGTTCCAATACGTTAGAGACTGCCATTAAGTTAATCGATACTTCATATCCCTTTTCTACACAATGGTCTGCCAGCCAGATTGCTTTGTCTATCTGATGAACGTATGCAGCAACACGGATCATATCCAGCAAACTATCAGAAGCAGGAAGTATATCATCCGGTTCTATTCTTCCGATATCAACCATAGCCGATAATTTCAGTGATGTGTTATTCTCCCCTACGATCCGTTCAATATCTTTTTCATCAGAAAATTTCCAACATCCGACTTCTTCCCTGGAATATGCCTTCTCACTGCTTTTGTATCCAATTTCCATATAATCAATACCCGATTCCACACATGCATCATACACAGCTTTCACATATTCATCCGAAAAATGCCAGGCGTTCATCAAACCGCCATCACGGATAGTACAGTCAAGTACCTTAATTTCTTCTCTATACATAATATTTTATAAGTATAAATTTTTATCTCTTATTCATCAATTTCATTTCTTCTTCAATAAAGTATTTTAGCAATTCCCGATATACCCGCTCCACCAAATCCTGGTCAAGTCCATTTTTACGTGCCATTTCACGCCGTGACTGAATCACTGATTCAAACCTGTTCCTGGCCACTATGCTTTCTTCTGTGGGTTCTTTGAATCTGATCACTTCTTTTACATATTGAAATCTTTTCCCCAGCAGTTGTATCAGCTCCCGATCAATAGCATCAATTGCATTTCTTACTTCTTCAATAGATGTACATCGATCAGCTGATTTCATAATTACTGCATAAAAATTAAAAAGCGTTGCAAATATATAAAAAAGAGGGTAGCAAACAATATCTAACTCTATTAATGAATCGCCCTCCTGTATCTGTTAAGTCTTTTATTGTGATAAAAGTGCAGGCATTATTTTTACTGATTGGCTAATGAAATCATTCCTGACATATGAATTGATAATTATTTACGTTATCTCTAAAATAATCCGGGATGAAAATATTGTTTTTCATAAGATTACAACAAATAAAATTCCTGCTCAGACATTCTCGCTTTGATCAAAAACTCAGGTTGATTGTCGTTATAATTTTCTTTATGATATCATTGCTCCTTACCTGCACAAAAAATCCATTCATTTACTTGTTGTTACCAACAATATCTGCTATTGCAATTCAACACTTCAGAAAAGATTATTTCCTGCTCAAGAAAACAGGGCTATTTGTTCATACTACCATTTTTTTTGAATATTTTATTCTTACCTCTCCTTTCATTATTACAGGTATTCTTTTCAAACATAACATGGCTATTTTTGTATTTGTATTGTTCCTGGCAATTTTACCTCACGTATACCCAATCTTGCATAGTGATTCGAATCAGAAAAATTGAT
>CAYQDZ010000152.1:0-5663 GCA_964416375.1 uncultured Bacteroidales bacterium | reverse complement strand
GTTACTATTTGATAATAAGCCACTTACAAAAGAAAGGGGTTTTTCTCTCCATTTTTTAATTTAGTGGGCTGTTTTTTGAAAAAAAAAAATATATACATTTGGCTAAATGAAATAATTAAGAAAGAGATCTATTGATAACCCATGTATTATTCTTTTATTAAAACAAAGTGGGGAAAAAAAGAATAATTAAAAAATTCGAACAATTACCAGAAGATATTTTTTTGCTGGTAAGAGAAAAATACCCTGACGGATATGAAGAAAGTTTAATAAGCTTTCAGATGCCTAATGGTGATCTTGCAACAGGCTTGCCTATCGAAACAGAAGACACTTATTATTTAATAAAAATGCCAACAAACAGTCTTCCTGAAGAAGACGATGATTTTGAAAGTTCTGATTCTCCGCGTGATGAGTTCGAGAACCTGGAAAATCTGCAAATCGCTGATGAAGATTCTGATGATGATGATGATGATTGACTCTCATTTTCTAACTTTTCAGGAGATCAAAATTTCAACTTCTATTGATCGCTCTTGAGTTAAACAGCTACATTGTCCAATGTTACCTTAATAAATTAAATTCCATTTATTTTTACCATGTATGAATTTATAGATCTCAGTCATACAATCGAAGAAAATATGCCCTTGTATCCCGGCATGCCTCCACCCACACTAAAAGAATGCGCTACAATTAATGGTGATGGCTACAGGGAATCTGTTCTTAACTTATCCACTCATACCGGTACACATATCGATGTTGAAGCACATATTTTTCATCATGGTAAAGTCATTGATGAGTATATGATAGATCAGTTTTATGGAACAGCAAGGCTTATCAATTGTTCGGGAAATCAGGTTATTACGGACGGGCAACTACGACAAAGAGTAGAAGAAATTGATCTCCCTGAGTTTTTACTTTTGTATACAGGATGGGAAAGATATTGGGGGCAAAATGAATATTATTCTAATTATCCGGTGCTTAGCACTTCGGCGGCAAAATTTCTGAGCAAATTACCCCTCAAAGGCATTGGCATTGATTCCATATCTTTTGATGCTTTTGACAACAGTAAACTAACCAATCATAAAATTCTGCTCAAACAGGAAATGATACTTGTTGAAAATTTACAGGGCCTTAAAAAAATACCGAATAAGGAATTTACCTTTGCCTGTTTTCCTCTTAAACTCAGGAACGGCGATAGTTCACCGGTAAGAGCATGCGCCATCCTGAATAAATAGTTATCAAAAATGATAGTAATGCAAAGTGATCCTCTGGGCAGTGCGGTAAATGAATATTTTGAAACCAATTGCAGTGCTGATATCCTGGTTGAATCGAACATTGCTGAAGATGATGTAATTCCTTCTTCACTCTTCTTCAGAACTTACAAGACAATGCCTGTTTTGGAAAAACTTGCTTTATCAAATTGTGAAGGAAAAATACTGGATGTTGGAGCAGCTGCAGGCTGTCATTCATTGTATTTACAAAATCAGAATTTTGATGTAAGTGCATTAGAAATGTCTGAGCTCTGCTGCAATGTGATGTCCCATAGAGGAATGAAAAAGGTTATTGCTCACGACTTTTTTTTGTATTCCGGCAATAAATTCGATACTATTTTGTTGTTAATGAATGGAATAGGTATAGTCGGCACCCTAAAAAGGCTGGATGAATTTCTTGCAAAAGCAAAAGGCTTGCTTAAGCCATCCGGCCGGATAATTTTTGATTCTTCTGATATAGAATACATGTACTACGAAGAGGATGGCAGTAAATGGATTAACCTGAACAACAAGTATTACGGTGAAATGATCTATACCATGCAATACAAAGAAATCACGGGTATACCGTTTGAATGGCTTTTTGTTGACTATAATACCCTTGCTCCACTGGCCATGAAGAATGGTTTTGATCTTTCAATTCTTGCAACAGGAAATCATTATGATTACCTTGGAGTTTTAAAGAAAAAATAATTCAAACCAAACAGATAAAATCTTACTGCAATTCGTTTATTCTCCTGAATAATATAAGATTAAAATTCATTTTTAGCCATGAAAAAGACATTCAAAATCATTGGAATCCTTCTTGTTTTAGGTGTTATACTTTATTTTTCAGGTAAATATTTTTTATCAGGTAAGTCCTCCTTTCAATCAATATACCTTGTCCCACCCGATGCCGTATTAATTGTTGAATCAGAATCTGCTTTTGATGCCTGGGATAAAATCATTCATAGCAATGCCTGGGAAAAGGCCAGTCAGATAGAATACCTGGCAAAACTGAATAAGGAAATCAAACACATTGACTCTATACTGAACAATAAAAAAATAGTCCTCAGAGCCATTGGAAAAAGAAAAATTCTGGTAAGTATGCATAAGTATTTACCGGGAAAGTATGATTTTCTGTACGTCTTGAATATAGGAAAGGCTGCACGATTACGAAATCCTGAAAAAATACTTGCTTCGACCCTTGGGGATGACTTTCGTATCACAAAACGCAACTTCGAAGACAAAATAATTTATGAACTCCTGGATATAAAATCAGGTGAAATGTATATTTTTTGCCTTATAAAGGATAAGATCATTCTTTCTACCAACTATAAAATCATTGAAACTTCCATCCATGAATCAGAGAAAATGACCCTTGGTCGTGATCTTGCATTCATTGATGTTTCAAAGCGCATTTCCGGAAAGGGTTTGTTTAACCTGTATATCAATTACAAATATTTCCCTGAATTTCTCAGATCGACCCTTGGCAAGTCAATAAAAAACATTGACAAATTAAAAAACGAGCTTAGCTATTCGGCTTTCTCTTTCAATATTACAGAAGAAGGACTGATTAGTCTTGAAGGATACACAGGAATCAACGATTCGGTATCTTCGGTTTTTACCTCCATTTTGAATGCAGGGAACGGGCCCATAAAAAGTGCCGAAATTGTTCCTGCCAGAGTCGCCTCCATGGTAAAATTAAGTTTTGATAATGCCTCGGAATACTATACAAAGACATTAAGCGATTTAAATAGCGCGGAGTATGAAAATTATACAAACACACTCCAAAAACTTGAGAAAAAATTGAAAATAAGCGTGCAGGATAATTTCCTAAGCTGGATTGATGATGAAATAGTTCTCCTGCAGACCAAGCCTTCAAATCTGGGACGTAATAATGAATTCGCTGCCATTATAAAAGCAAAGAACAAAAATGATCCGAGAAAAAATCTGGAATTTCTTGGCAGACAAATAGAACGAAATTCTCCCGTCAGGATAAGGGAAGTTGCTTACCATGAATATACGATCCAATACATTTCTTTTCCCGGCCTGTTAAAAGCTCTGTTTGGAAAAATGTTGGGAAAAATTGAAAAACCATATTATACTATAATCGATGAATATGTAATTTTCAGTAACCATCCTCAAACTCTAAAAAATATCATCGACGATTTCAAACAGGGAACTACCCTTAGTAATTCTATTGACTATTACAATTTCACAAAGCAATTCGACAGAAAACAGAGTGCTTACACCTACCTTGACATTCCTGTTCTGTATGGCAATCTTCGTGAATTTGTAAGCGCTGAAAAATGGCAAAAATTAAGCAAGAACAAGCCCTATATTACCAGCTTCTCAAAAGCAGGAATACAAATTGACAGAAAAGATGATCTCTTGCACTTCCTGATCAAAACACAATACAGTGAAACAATAGAAGACTATTCCACACAGCGTTTTGATGGTGAATCATTTTTATCATTATTTAGTAATACTGACCCGGATAATCAGTCTCCAGAAAATAAACCTTCCTGGTATGATCCCACGATTATCATTCATGATCTTGACGTCAGCAAATTAGAAGAATTTTATGACGATGGAAACTTAAAATTCAGTGTTGATCTGAAACGCGGTATTAAGCATGGCACTTATAAGGAAATGCATCCTGATGGTGCAGTGCGAATAAAAGGAAAATACAAAAACGATTTGCAGGATGGAAGCTGGAAATTATACGATGAAAAAGGAAATCTCGTAGAAGAGAAATCCTTCTCAGAAGGCCAGGAAATTGTTGAACCTTCCTGAAGAGAATAATCCTGTACATTTCTTTTATTGAATTCATGTTAGACATAAGATGTATTCATGAACTTATGACTTTTAACTTTTGACTTATGCCTTATGACTTTTAACTTATGACTTTTAACTTATGACTTATGCCTTATGCCTTATGCCTTATGACTTTTAACTTTTGACTTATGCCTTATGCCTTATGACTTTTGACTTTTGACTTATGCCTTCTGACTTTTAACTTTTGACTTATGACTTCTGACTTTTGACTTATGACTTATGACTTCTGACTTATGACTTTTAACTTACATAAATATACTTTCATTCCATTTTTTCGTATACAAATAAATTGATACTACTAACTTCATACCACAGGAGAAGACTTTCCTTTGTCTTTATCCTTTTTTGCTTGTCCGTATTTTTTGTCACACCCGATTACGGACAGACAAATAATACCATCCATTCCATTGATATTCACGGGAACAAAAGAACAAAAACTACTTTTCTGCAAAGGTTTGTATATACTAAGCCCGGCAATCAATATGACAGTATACAGATAAACGATGATTTAAGGAGGTTACGAACTCTTGCCCCGGTGATGGATGCCGAAGTCAATACTACTCATAATGATTCCGGAATTGTTGTTCATTATAAGATCACTGAGAGATTGACTATTTTTCCTGTTGGTGATTTCGGTATTACCCAGGATAATTTCTGGATTGGTGCGGGCGTTATGGAATCAAATCTTGCCGGGCGGGGAATGTATATTTACGGTTTCTATCGATACAATGTTGATCATACCATCCATTTCATCTTTCGTAATCCATATATAAATGGCAGCAAATGGGGGTTTGAGCTGCAGATGAAAAATCTGCCTACAACAGAATCCCTGAAAACCGATTCCTTGCTTAAATACCAGCATAGCGATTTCAGTTTAGCTCTTAAATATGAATTTCGGTACGAAAATGATCTTTACCTGGGCACAACTTTCAGATACCAGGCAGCAAAATATGAATTTGAGAACGAAGAATATATCGAAACAAAAAGCATTGGTTTCAGACGTTCACTTGTCCCCTTTTTACGATGGGAAATACAAAATTTAGATGTCAGGCATTTTTATATACAGGGCTGGAAAAACAACCTGTACCTCGAAGTTGCCTTGCCTCTTCGTGCTGAAAATTCGTCTGTACTGCTTTTTTATGATGAATTTCGAATGTACAGAAGGTTTGGGAACAAAGGAAACCTTGCTATTCGAATGCTAGCCGGTTTATCAAACGAAGAATATACGGCCTTTTCACCCTTTATTGCCGACAGTTACTATAATTTCAGGGGAATAGGGTACAGAGCTTATAAGGGAAATATAACAGGCCTGATAAACCTGGAATATCGCCAAACCGTATTTGAAAACCATTTTGGAGGAATTCAGGCAGTAGCATTTTGCGATGCCGGAGTATTGCTTAACAGTGACCATTACACCCACGAATTATCCCCGGAAGAAAGCATTCATACATTTGGCGGACTTGGCGCCCGCTTTGTCTTCAGAAAAGCATACAATGCCATATTCAGTATCGATTACGGTGTAAACCTGCAAAATATACAGAATGGCGGTTGGGTGATTGGCTGGGGACAGTATTTTTAAAA
>CAYQDZ010000151.1:0-7782 GCA_964416375.1 uncultured Bacteroidales bacterium | reverse complement strand
TACTTCAATAGCTTTAAGAATGATTCTTACAATTTCTTCAACGGAAAGTGTCATGCAATTGAACGTGAGATCGAATTGGGTATAGTCTGTATTTTTGCCTTCAAAATATTCTCTGAATTGTTTGCGTTTTTTGTCAACATCTTTTGCATATTTTTCAGCTTCTTCCAACGATAAATTATGCTTTTCACTTGCTCTTAAAACCCTCCATTCCATTGGAGCTTCAAGATTGATATGAAGAGACTGTGCAATATCGCGGGTGATCGCTACGCCGCCTCTTCCCACAATGACTGCATAGCCTTCATAAGCAATATTACGTATCACTTTTGCAACAGTACTTCTTATTTTTCTATCGCTCTTGTAATATTTACTTAAATGTGCAGCAAGTATATCGTCAATAATACTTTTCTGTTCGTAATCAAAAATATATTGAATTTTTGAAGGATCAATGTCAAGTTCTTTTGCTGATTCACTCATTATTTCTTTTGTGATCATATTCCACCGGATTTTTTTATAACCCTTTACCAGCATTTTTTCAGTAAGCTCTTCGATGAGTTTTTTGGCAATTTTTCTTGCCGGACAACCATAGAGTCGTGAAATAGTAATTACAGGTCCGGGGTGATCACTATTGCCACCTTCCTCCTGTAAACGGTTTGACATGTACCTGAGTAAATTTACCTTCATAGCATGAACAGATTTTGGGTGTTTCAATAAATTTAAGAATTCTATCATGATATTTCAAATACTATCTCATATTTAAATCAAATCCATGATATTGTAAAGAGATTGTTTATCAGGATTTTATTAAATTTATAAACTTGCCAGGTAACATAATGTGTAGCTATGTTATACTGTTTACAGGAGATATCTTAGTAGTAGAATAATTAAATAGCCAAAGATGAATGATCCTCAATTCTGGATTCAGCATTTGAATTTACAACCCCATCCCGAGGGAGGATTTTTTCGGGAAACTTTTCGCTCAGTCATGGAAGTAGCCCATAAACAATTGCCTTACGGATATTCAGGTGACAGAAAAATTTCAACGAGTATTTACTATTTATTGCGATCGGGAGAAATCTCAAGATTGCATCGTTTACGATCTGATGAGCTATGGTATTATCATTTTGGCGGCAGCCTGAGGATTGTTATGATAGATCATGAAGGAAACAAACACACAAAAATACTGGGAGCCAAGCTGGAAAAGGCGGAAAGGCCGCAAGTTTTAATCCCGGCAGGAACAATATTTGGTGCCGAAGTCATGGAATCAGATTCTTTCAGTTTGCTTGGGTGTTTGGTATCTCCGGGTTTTGAATTTGATGATTTTGAAATCTATGAAAGAGATGAATTGCTGCAGGTATACCCAAAACATGCTGAGATTATTAATAAATTCAGCACATAATATTTACTCCTCTTCTGACAGCTCAGATTGCAGATAATAAGCACCAAATGTGACAATTTCAGCGTTTAGTAAAACGGAATTCATGGGCACAATTTCTGAAAAATCATCTGTTGTTCTGCCAATATTTATTTTGCGTGACAGAAAGCTTGTGCTATCCGATTTTATAAAAATATAGTTTGATTCATTGCTTTTCACTATTGCCTGATTATTCAATGCATAAACAGAATCTGTATTTACCAGTATTTTAGCCTTAACATACATTCCGGGCAAAAGATCTTTATCCATATCCATTATTCTGGCGTGAAGGTCTATAGTTTTGTTCTCATCAACAGATTTGGATGCTGAACGAATAACTGCCTTGTATTTTTTCATTGGATTGTTGATGGCATTGAACTCTATACTCTGACCTTTTTGAACCTTTCCGGCATCTGTTTCAAATACTTTCAAGTGAAGCAGGATATCAGTATTTCCAATGATCTGAAATACCGGAAACTCTGTAGTGCATAATTGCCCGATTTTCCCTTCAGATTTTGTAATGTATCCTGAAATGGGAGATTTTAACAGGATAGATGATTGAATCTTATCGACATAAAGGCTATCTGCATTTATGCCAATAAACTTAAGGTGTTCTTTTAGGGCAAAAAAACGGGCTTCTATTTTTCTGAACTCATTTTGAGCTAACTGCATCGTTTTTAAAGATGTTGCGTTTTCAAGGCTCAGTTCACCTTGTCTCTGAAAATCTTCTTTGTAATAATCGTATTGGCTTTTTGTTTCAAGAAACTCTCGCTGCAAATCAATATAATCGGGGTGTTCAAGAATGGCAAGAACACGACCTTTCTGAACGTACTCCCCTATGTGCACAAGTATCTTTTTCAAATACCCGTTCATGGGCACCGAAACATATGCCTGCTGGTTAGGACTGGCTTCAATCGTACCACCACAAAAAATAATATCAGAAATCATTTGTTTCCGGATATGACCGGTTTTGATATCTGCCTGAGCCAATTGATCGGATGACAATATGATTTGATCATTTTCCTTTCTGGCAGCGACGTCATCATCAGTTTGCTTTATTGAGCATGATAGTATAGATATGCAGATAAAGCAAAATAACACCGATTGTATTTTTTTAATCTCCATATATTTCAAGTTGAATAGCAGTTTGATTATAATCGTGAATAGTCAGGTAGTAAGCCTGTTTAATATCTATAGCCATGGATATACTTTGAAGAAATTCTGTATAGTCTATTTCTTCCGTATTCAATTGAGCAGTAGCAGTTTTTATCAACAGTTCTGCCTGGGGTAAAGCATTTTCCTGATAGTACCTAATCTGCCTGAAGTTTTTATTCAAAATAAACAGCAAATTTTCGATTTCGTAATAAAGTTGAATTTTTTGATATTCAAGAGTATTTAAGGCAATTTCCGATTCAATTTTCGATTGTTTTATATCTGCCTGTTGTTTTGGCAACCAAAGTGGAAATGCAACTCCAATTTGCCATCCGTACAAATGGTTCAATTCGTTAATATTCTGAGTGAAGAATCCTGCTTTCAGTTCAGGGAAATAATTCGATTTAACGATAGCCTCATCAGCCTTTACAAGCTTATATTTTTTAGATAAATAGTTGAGATGAACATTTGCAGAATAACTGCTTGTATCTGTTTTCTTAGCCACCATATAAAGTCTGGGTTCACTTGATTCAGGAACAAAATGCCCATCAATCATCATCATTTGTTTGAGTTTATTCTCAGCGATAACCAAATGATCAAGAGAATTGAGAAATTGGGCTGTAATTTCAGAAACTTTTGATGTGGTAATCGATTTTTTCAGCAGGTCAATGTCTCCGGAATTGTATCTGAGTGTAGCAATATCAGCCAGTTTTTGGTACAACTCTTTTTCATTTTCCAGCAATACCGAATTTGCATAATTGTACTGCCAGAATACATAGGCAGATTTGACTTCGGCAATGAGCTGCTTTACTGCCAGATGGTAAGCAGCAGTTTGAGCTTCCTGATTGATCTTAGCCTTTTTTAGTGCCTGGATATGGGATAAAATGGAACCAAAATTTTGATTTACTTCCAGGTACATATCCTGGTTCTCAGAATTGATCTGCCCTTGCTGGTAATTCAATTCAGTAGGTGTAAAGTTCCAGGCTCCTGTTTTTTGAGATTTTGCCTGATCGATCCTTAAGCATGCATTATCTATCTGAATATTGTTCAGTAATGCAGAATCAACCGCCTGCTGAAGTGACAGAGATTCAGGAATAGTATCCTGTGAATAAAGTAAGCCGGGAGATAAAAGCAGTAACAAAGCCAGAGTCATTGTTATGGCGGGCGAAGGTTTTCTCTTTCTTAGCGGGCGAAAAGAAATTCCATCTTTTGAATTCATCATAAGGTATATGATCGGAAGAATGATCAATGTAAGCATCGTGGATGTTATGATCCCACCAATAACAACTGTGGCCAAAGGCCTTTGCACTTCTGCACCTGCCGAGACAGAAATAGCCATAGGTAAAAATCCCAGGATATCGGTAGATGCGGTTATTAGCACAGGGCGCAAGCGTGTATAAGCTCCTTTAATGACAATGTATTTGACATTTGTTATCCCTTCCTGTTCCATCTGCCGGTAATAACTCATCAAAACAATTCCGTTTAATACGGCAACTCCAAAAAGTGCTATAAATCCGACATCGGCTGAAATGCTGAATGGGATTCCCCTGAGCCATAATGCTGCAATTCCTCCTACAGCAGAAAGTGGAACGGCATCAATGGGAATTTGCTTCATAGAATAAATTCCAAATCCAATTAATACCAACACAAAAAAAGCTATGATTGGTTTCTGTTCAACTGAAAATGTAATAATTCGTCGAAACATGATGGGCATGCATATGATCCTATAACAAATCTATATTTTTTTTGACGAAAATAATATAGAAAGAGTTCTTTTATTGAGTGTAATCTTAGGTTTTTCATTGGATTCCAAATACTCTCTGAATGCATTGCCTCGGAAATGTCAATTCCGGAAATTTTTATTTTGTCGGATTTCCCCCATATCAATTGGTATTAACCACAAATAATATTAAGTATATACTTTTTTATTTTGAGTATAATACATCATGTTTTAAAGGGATTTTATCAGGTATTTTACATAAAACATATAGTATATGATTAACGATTTTGTTGTTGAGGCACTGAGAAAGGATAATCGGTTGCATGTTTTACTTGATGACATTTTTATGAAATCTGAAATTGACCTGACTTTGCATTTGGTAAAAAATGAGATTGAAAAATTAAAACCTGGTTTTGAGGTACTGATAGATATTAAAAACATGGATTCTGAAAATACTTCCTTGGAATTAAAGTTTAATAAGTACAAAAAAATTCTTCAGCTGATGGGCGCAGGATCGGTACGGTTTATAGGCCTTAGCTATTTATTAGCACAAAATAGGCTTCAAATTGGCGGAGATTACTCATATAAAAATGAGTGGTTTTTTTAATAAAATGGGTGCTATTGCCGATATCTTCGGATAATTCTCAACGTATATTTGTATAGTGAAATTATTAGAGATTTTAATTGAACAAAAAGGTTATATAGGTTGTTTCATGGTTAATATTTGATGTAGGGTTTGGTTGGATTTAGGTAGACAGCAGGATAGCACTCTCGTGTTATCCTGCTTCTTATTTTGTGGCTGTCGGTAAATACTTATATGATTTTGCGTACGCTTAGCCCGTTTTTGAGTATTTCTTCTCTCATACAGGATTGCTTCGTTCCTTATATTTGAATCAGAATACGAATGGATGAAACGAGACAGCAAAATTTCAATGAACCTTAAATTCGCATAAATGAAAAAGCAAAAGGTTTTAATAGTTGACGATAATCCACATTTTTCAAAAGCGCTCAAGTTCATGTTGTTAGATTCATTTCAGGATCGTATAGAAGAGATCGTTACGGTAAAAGATGGTGAAGAATGTCTTCATGAATTAAACAAAAAGATTTACGATATGGTATTTATGGACATCAATATGCCAAAACTCAATGGTATTGATGCCACTCGCGAAGCCACAAATCTTCACCGAAATTTAGTAATCATTGCTGTTTCGTTCCATTCTGAAATGAGATATATAGTTCAAATGATTGAAGCAGGAGCAAGAAGTTATATCATCAAAGACGAAATTTGCCGCGATTCATTAGATAAGGCCCTTTCCATAGAATACACCTATTAGATTTTCTTTTTATCCCATTTTTCTTTTTTTGTTTGCATGGATTCTTCATTATTCTGAATGAACATCAGATGTTGAATGAATGATAAAAAGTAAAGGATTTGTTGGTTTCAAGTTACTAACTTAGCCGGGGCTGATGTATTTTTAACAAGCAGACAGGATTCTTATGAGAACAGATTACTGTAAAGATTTTACAACATACGGTCGTTATCAGACCTGGGAGATTGATATTGGTGGTACTGCACTGGGCAATAGCCATCCAATCCGGATTCAATCCATGACAAATACAGATACTAATGATGCCCATGCAACAGTAGAACAGATCATTAAAATCGTTCGGGAAGGAGCTGATTATGTTCGAATAACTATACCCAATAAGAAAGCTGCAGAAAAATTACAGGAAATAAAAGAGGGATTAAAGAATGCCCATGTTTTTGTTCCCTTAATTGCAGATATTCATTTTAATCCTGAGTTGGCATTTATGGCTGCAAGCTTGGTAGAGAAAGTAAGGATCAATCCTGGCAATTACAATTATCGGAAAGGAAAAAACGGAAGGGAATATGATCCTGAACAATATGGTGAAGAATTGGAAATAGTAAAAGTTCAATATACTGAATTGCTGAAAGTTTGTAAAAAGCACAATACTGCTTTACGTATTGGCACAAACCATGGTTCTTTATCCGACAGGATCATGAACAGATACGGCGATACGCCTGAAGGAATGGCAGAGTCGGTCATGGAATTTTTAAGAATATGTATAAAAGAAAATTTCAAACAGGTGGTTGTATCAATAAAAGCCAGCAATACAAGAATAATGGTATATGCAACACGGTTGCTGGTATGCAAAATGCAAAATGAAGATATGTATTTCCCAATCCATCTTGGTGTTACTGAAGCAGGAGAAGGGGAAGACGGGCGAATCAAATCAGCTGTTGGTATGGGCGCCTTACTTTCTGATGGTATTGGCGATACAATAAGGGTTTCCTTAACCGAGGATCCGGAGCTGGAAATACCGGTAGCCAGAAAAATCACAGATTATATATCGCAACGTTTCCATCATAAGCCAATTGAAGGCTTTGACGTGTATCCGATTCATCCTTTTGAATACGAAAAATTTCATACGGAAAGTGTAAAGAATTTAGGAGGTAAAAATCTGCCTGTTGTTATTCATTCTATTCAGGGTGAAGTGAATATAAAAAGATTAAAAGAAACGGGATGGATTTACTCAAAGGAAACAGGATGGAGCTTTACTGATCTTGCTCCGGATTATCTTTATCTAGAAAACTGGCCAGCTTCGATTTCTTTCCCGAAAGAGAAACATATTATCTTTCCCTTAAAGAAGATTGATTCACGAATTTGGGATGAAGCATGTTGCCTGATGACGTTTAGAGAATATGTTGCGGAGGGGAAAGCTGTAGATGCTTTAAAATTTGTTTTGATAAATGCATCAGAGATCAATACGAAATCCATTGATCAGGTTATTCATGATAAGAATCTTATTTTGGTTGTTGATAGCAATAACAAGAACTCATTGGCAGATCAACGGGCTGCAACTTTCAGATTAATGAATAGAAATTGTTTAGTCCCTCTTATTTTTCGGCGGCAATACAGGGAAACATCAACAGAGGATTTTCAGCTGAAGTCTGCTCTCGATTTGGGGGGGCTGTTTATTGACGGATTGGGAGATGGTATCTGGCTTGAAAACGACGGGAATATTCCTGATCATATTATTGTATCTGCTTCATTTGGGATATTACAAGCCAGCAGAGTTCGGATAACAAAAACAGAATATATATCATGTCCCTCTTGTGGAAGAACTTTATTTGACATACAGGCTACAACACAGAAAATACGGGAAAAAACTTCACATCTGAAAGGATTAAAAATTGGAATTATGGGATGTATGGTTAATGGTCCGGGTGAGATGGCTGATGCCGATTATGGATATGTTGGAGCAGGAAAGGAGCGCGTAACACTTTACAAAGAAAAAACAGTGATAAAGAAAAACGTTCCGGAGGAAAATGCTGTAAGAGAATTGATAAAATTAATAAAAGAAAACGGAGACTGGGTTGATCCATAGTCTCCGCTATATTTCGCTAAAATATCTTATATCCTACTTAAAAATTATCCATCGAATATTCCTTGTTTCAACGGATTGTTCTGATGGT
>CAYQDZ010000150.1:0-7797 GCA_964416375.1 uncultured Bacteroidales bacterium | reverse complement strand
AAAAGATTGGAACTATCTTTAAAAAAAGCTATCCCGTAGGGATTTAGTTCAACACCCAGCACCCAGTAACCAGAGCACCCAGAACCCAGCAACTCCTCATTTCATCGATTCATCAGTTATTCAACTCATCATCTCATCAACTTCTCAACTCACCACCTTCTCAACTCATTACCTCCACGGACTCCACTCCATGGTCATCCTGTTTCGTTCACGGGTTTTGCCTGTGGTGTTGTTTGATTGGTAATAACTTACCCCGTCGTCTTCAAAGATGCAGGTGATGGTTTCCACCTTGTGTCTGGCTCCCGGATTATCCATATAGTAATTCACCAGCAGTGTTTTGTGTACCGATCCTTTATTCTTATAGACATAACGACTTACATTTCCTGCTTCATTCATTTCAACGATGGTTTTCCAGTTTTCTGAGTTTCTGTTGTTGACAAAAGCAACACTTTTCAGGTTATTCCTGTCATTGAATTCGTAGGTGAATGTACCATCGGCATAGTTATTTTCAGGATCGGTTTTGCGTGTAAGAATATATGAGTTAGCTTGTTTTGTAATCGTATAAGTCATGATGATGCATACTTTTTTTTCATCCTGCGCCTTCCACCGGTCACAGAAGTTTGTGATATGATATCTGGTCATATGATGGTCAGGACCATACTCAAATTGCTTAACCTGTGTAAGATGCACAAACAGAAAAGCCCCTTTTTGGTACTGACTGGTGGCCTGATAAAATTGAAAATATCTTTTGATCTTCATCACATTTCCTCTTCGATCAAACCATACCGAATCAATCGGAACTTTGTAGAGCTTTCCGCTGGATTTGTTTACGATGGAACTTTTCCCATTTATTCTCAGAACGGGATTTCGGGCTGAATACGAAAAGGAACAACTGAAACCCGGTGCCTGAATGGCGGTGATTTTTTTTGCCTGGGTATTGATGGAAAGCTTAATGGGTTTGTTCGAGAGATTTATTATCGATTTCCAGGGTGTATAGGGCTGATCGATGGTAAAGGGCAAGGTCAGGCTTACATAGTTGCTAAGCACTGAATCGCCGATGATCTGTATGTTGTTGTGGTGAACAATAACGTCTTTTGAAAACGTCTTTAGTGAAGCTTCAAGTAAGCGTGGTAACTCGGCCTTTAAAAATGTTAGTGAGTCAAGAATTTCTTTTCTCCTTTGTATGGAATCGCGTACAAATATTTCACGGGCCTGTATGGAATCCTGCACAAATTGCATTCTTGCCAATAAAGAATCCTGCATGAATTTTAACCTTGCATCAATGGAATCCTGATTTACCTGTAATAAAGTATCCGGGCTCTCATGTCTGAAGTTTGAGTCATTTTGTCCTGAGGAATTCGGGCGGTATAGATTTCTTTTCCTTAAGGTGTCGGAACCATTTTGAGCAAGCACCGGACCCAATGTTAAAAAGAAGGTAAGAAGAAAAAGAACTTTTCTAAGATTTTGATACAGGGAATGGTTCATATTCATTTTTCCGGTATTGATTAATAAATAGTTCATTTAAGGTAATAATTTTTTACCAGCGATTGATTTATTCAGGCTTTAATCCTGCAGTTGTCAATTATTTTCTTTGCTTTATCCATTGCATTTATGGCAGAAGGATCTTGTTTTTCAATCAGGCTTTCCATTTTTTCCAAAACATCATAAAACAAATTCCATCCCCTGCGTTCTGTTTTTTCTTGTTCTTTTAGCCTGCTGTTATCACCTCCCGAAAATATTATGGCTTTCTCGATTCGGTTTGCATTTTCAGTGAAAAAACGATGTCCCAAATCATTTTTTCCTTCTTCGTAGAAGCTCGCCCCTTTAACAGCAAAACGCAACATGCACACCGTAACAGGAATCCGGGAAATGAAGCATCCTGTAAATGGATTGACTATTTCTTTCAGGCTGCCAATATCATCACTGATTGCCTTTGCATATTCGGTAAAATACAGGGTCCGAATGTAATCACCAACGATATTGCCAAATTTAGCAAATCTTAAGGCTTCCTGCGCAAAAGCCTCCTTATCGTGGCGCATAATCAATCCGTCTTTGTGGAGGTAAGCCAGTCGCGGTTTGTTTTTATCGCCCAGCACAGAGAGAATATAGCATTGATCTTCGGCACGACCAATAAAAGACGGGGTAAACGGGCGGTGTTTTCGCAAAGCATCAACGAGAATACCGTTTGTACCACCGGTAACGTGAATACGTTCAATGCATTTTGTTTTGCCATCCATGCCGGTATGTTTACCATAACGGGTCATCATTTCTCCTTCTGTCGAAAGTGCCATCAACATTTTACTAAAAAAAATGCCTGCTTCTTTGTCCGGAATTTTTTCGGGAAAACGTACGTCGGGAGTATACAGTCCTTTGTGGATGTCTTTCTCATTAACCAATGCCCCGGCAATCATGCCCAGTTCAATTTCCTCCCCGTTTTTTACAATGCCTGTTGCACCCCATAAGGCTGTTTTGAAATGTTCAAGTGCTGATGCTCCCGATTCTTCAACAAGTTCTTTTTGTGCAAATACCTGGTCGAGGTCAATTTTGAAGGTAGCCTTTATTTTCGGATCGATGAATACGTTCCATACAGCCGCTATGGCTTTCAAAAAACTATAGTGCCGACCGTATTCCCCATCCACTCCAAATACCCGGAGCAGTTTTCTGGCATCCTCCGAGGTCTGATCCTGTTCAACCAAGCGCAGGAATACATCCTCAATGAGTAGTTCTGTATCCTTCTCAGTAAAAACAAACACTTCCAGATTCTTTAAATGGCCATGTTGCTGTAGCTCCCTGCGGATATATTGTTTGGCTATATGGTGCAATCCTTTGTGTGTGACTGATACCGATAACAGGCATTTTACTTTTTCATTTATCAGGTTGCCACGCTTACGCTCTGCCTCCATGGATTTGTCCAATTTAGTCAATCCATATAGAATTTCGTTTGCTCCCGGGGCTACGCCAATTTGAACAGGATGATCGAACCAGTACAATTGTGGTTCTGAACTGGCCTTTTTCAGGGCTGTTTTTAAGTCATCATCGTAATTCAGGGCATCGATGTTTGTGTTTTTGTTGGGAATGCTTAGCAGTACATTCGAAGTAAAGAGCATTTCACTTGCCGGTTCCGTAATGGGAGTTGCATTTTCTTTTTTTATTTCAACTGTCCTCGAGTTGCGCAGGTTATCTGCATAGTGATGATGGTTCCCGAAAACACCGACGCCTTCCGGGAAAAACAACTGCCATACTTTTTCATGGAACATTCCATCCCGTATTGAGGGCGATCCTTTAAGGTATGTTTCCAGATCCCTGAGGTCATTTTGAATGTCTCCGCCGGATTTTTTCGCTACAAAGATTTCATTTTTAATATCAGCAATCCGACGGATATAGAATTGTGCAAGATCCTGCAATGCCTTGTCTTCGTATTTTTTTTGTAGCGCCTCTCTGGCTTTAGAAAATAGCGGATGATCTTCACCGGACAAGCAGATTAAAAACGCACTATTGAGTGTATTGGAAACCGGAGAGTCCTGATCAGAAAACAATTTGTCAGCATTGAATAACAATTTTTTTGGCTGACAGAATAAGCTTTGTATTATATATTGAAATTTCTTTAAAATAGTGCTTGTTTTTAAACCATAAGGTAAATATATGAATTTCGCCCGGTAGCAGTTTGAGAATATAATTTGAAAAATGAAAATTTCATAACAGGTGAAATCTGATTCATTCGTTTTGATCTTTGGCACCCTATAATAATTTTATTCTTTGATATAAATTGCATGTACGCACTTTCCATATGGTGTGAGCTCTTGCAGAAGGAGGTGTTTTTACCTTGCATTTCCTGCTACCAGAATTAGTAAACTATACACTTATATAACAGAAAGTTACATGTTTTTGTAAAAAATAACTTGTATTTATATCTCTCATTTCCCATAGAACTTTTACAAAACCAGTACTATAAATAGTTATTATGTAAAAATGCCTATGGAAATAAAACCATTTTACAGTTTGCGTGTTTAGTTATTCTGAAAGTAAAATTTATTCATAAGAATTTTTTAAAAATGATTAAAGATTTTAAAAAGTTTATTAGTAAAGGAAACGTTATGGAAATGGCCGTAGGTTTAATTATGGCCGTTTATTTTGGAGCTATCATTAAATCGTTGGTTGATCATATTATTATGCCTCCAATTGGCATATTGCTTGGAAATGTTGATTTTTCAGAATTGAAAGTTGTAATCCAGGAAGCTACAATGAATGGTGAATTGGAAGTACCTGAAGTGGCAATTAGTTATGGTATGTTCTTTAATACCATCATTACATTCATCATTGTGGCTTTTAGTATTTTTCTGGTTGTTAAAGGATACAACAACATGAAGGAAAAAATGGAAAAGAAAGAAGCAGAAGCACCGGCCGTACCTCCTGCACCTACAAAAGAAGAAACACTTCTGGAAGAGATCAGGGATTTGCTGAAGAAAAAATAAAATTCAGCATTGAATAAAGCTAATGGCGGTATTCCGGTTGGAATAGGAAAATTCAATTCACCCTACAATCAACAAACGATCCGCTCTTAGCTTTTTTATGTTATGCTTCATTTTCAGGATCGATAACAGCAATTTATTTCTTCCCGGGAAACAGACAATAATTTTTTGGCCTCGATATACTGTTTCTTCTATGTTGTCTCCAACGATTTTTATTATGCACCCTTGGTATTTTTCAATTCATAAGAATTAGCTTATATTTCTTATCTGAAAGCATGTTCTGTTTATGCTTATTGCTATTGATAAATACAATGATGAGGTTTAGGTTTTTTATATCATGTTTGTTTCTCCCAATCGTTATTGTAAGTTATTCACAAGAAGGGAATAAGTTTGGCTTTTTTGCAGGTTATGGTTATTATGAGGGAGTAAACATTGGATCTGTGTACAACTTTTGTTCAAACAATCATTCGGTTGGACTTTCTTTTGGGTTTGACAAAGTGTATAGAAAGCATAACTACTATTTGGCTGGTGCCATAGAATACAATGTTTCTATATTCAGGAGCAGGGTGACCCGTTTCAAGATATACAAATGGAATTTGGATGGTCGGATTGTATTCTGGCATTATGAAGATGATGATTACGTTTTTCGGGCTTTGTCTTTTGTTCCTAACGTCAGGAGACAATTTTCATTATGTGAAAAACTCAGTTTGTCTGTTGATGCCGGTCCGGCATTTAATCTGGTTTTATACAGCAAAAGAAAAACGTTTGAAGAGGTTGGCTGGCCATATAATGTAATGCCAAATATGAGGGTGCTTTTTATATTCTGAATATGAGGTGTAGCTTCTTTATATTGTGTTTGGTACTGATTGTTCTTTCAACGAATTCATGTAAGAAAATCAAGTATTATCCTGACAAAGCATATGGTGATGTTGAGACAAAGGTATTGGCACATAGAGGTGGCGGGAATTCAGCTTACCAGGAAAACACTTTAGAAGCAGCCGATTACGGAATGGCTTCTCTTGATGGTATTGAAGTTGATATTCAGATAAGCAAAGACAGAACGATATGGATGGCACACAATGCAGGATTGCCGGATTGCGAAGGTGTTTCCTACGATTGTTTTCCTGAGACCTACGATTCTCAAATCATTGAGTTGGATTCCTGCCTGGGGAATTCCTTTGTTTTTTCTCGTCTTGAAGAGGTTTTTGACTTGATGGTAACTACTTACCCGGATAAATTCATTTCTCTTGATGTAAAAGCATGGGAACCATGTGCGGCAACAAGTCTGAGTATAATGGGTGTAATGAATGCAATGGCTGATGAGATCATACAATTAACTGAAAAATATAAACTTCATGATCGTGTTATGGTTGAATCTGAAACGGCAACATTTTTAAACTATATGAAGAAAAAGTCGGATGGTATTGAAACGTACCTAACAACTCTCGGAGATTTTGAACGGGGCATGCAGCTTGCTTTAAAGAGTGGTTACTCCGGCTTGTCTTTTAAATACAAGTTTGATGAGGAAATTACGGAAGATCATATCTACCTGATCAGAAAAAAAGGATTAAAAATTCAACTCTGGACTGTGGATGAGGCGGAAAGTATTGAAGAAGCCTTATCGATAAACCCTGATTTTATCCAAACCAACAACATGAATTATTTTGTAAATTATTTAGAAAACTGAGTTCATGGATTGGAATTTGGATAGGTATATTCTTATCCTTGACTTTCTCATAGTGAATCAGAAAACAAGGGTTTTGGCGACTCAGACTTTACCATAAAAACCATCGGTTATACAAATAAAAAAAAGCTGCACAAAGGCAGCTTTTTTTTATATAAAAAGATATCATATGATATTACTCATCTTCTTGCGGCACTCCTGTACCATAATATGCTGAGCGTAGATACTCTGTTCCGGGATCAACATTGTATAAATACCTGAAATTGTAATAATCGCCATTCGAATAGATTGGACTTTGCTCTTCTTCATCTACAGACCCATCATCCTGAAAATCGTTTACATTTCTCACGTAGTCTGAGCCATTATTTGTTAGAACATAATTACCATAGCTACTAGAACCGGAAATATTAATAGTGGCAGCAGCTCCGGATCCATATTCGGCAACTGTAGTAAATGTAATAGCCGGATGAGATGCTTGATCATAGCCATAACCAATATCCTGAATTAAAAGATTAGAAATTTCACCTGTAGTTGCATTTATAAAGTTATAAGGTATCTCAAACAGAATAGGTATGGATGGATGATCAACAACAGTTATAACAGGAGGAGTGGCAGCCTGTCCAAAATCAACGGTATCGCCGTTGAACAAATTGTCATTTACTATTCTTCCATTCACAATATCCGTAATGCCTCCTATATTATATGATTCAGCATAGATAGATATGTTATGGTTATCCCAATATGAATAATCAATGAATACATCGGGGTATCCCATGTAGTTAGAACCATTGTCGGAAATTACCATGTTGTAGACTGCATTAAATTCTATTATAATTTCAGCTCCGCTGCCTCCGGCAAAATCTGTGTTCACTGTTGGTGCCGATGTATACAAAGCACCATTATTGATAAAACCATCAATATTTACAATAGTACCACCTACGATATCAACCTGTATTTGTGCAGTATCTTCATTGACACCAACTGATAAATACATAACTGTATCTAGTACATCGGTATATCCTGAACCACCATCAACAATAATAGCATCCGAAAAACTACTTACCAATGTAGGTACAACTATAGAAGTCATGGCAAAACCTGATCCGCCGGTTGCGGAGGAAGGCGCATCAACCGTTGCATAAACACTCGGTACTACAGGTATGGCATTGCTTGCTGCAGATGATCCCAGTGCATAATAAACCGGCCTTTGTACTACTTCAATTGAAAAATTGTCCTCATCCTGAATAGCCACTGTTTGATCAGTCAGTATCTCCGGATAAAATAATTCAATCTCATCTTCGCCATATGAACTTACAGGAACATTGATTTCATAATTCCCATCAGCATCGGTTGTGCCAATAAATGCAACATTATTTGTTATGTCATAATTATAAGCTCTGATAATAAGATCGGCAGGAACTGGTTCGCGATCCCTGTTCGTTACATCGGTTTCTATGGTCAGACGGCCATAAATACGTGCCATATTAGGTCCGGAGAGTTCATAAAGACTAATGGTTGATGAAATCTGTGCCTGTCTGTAATTATACGGGCTGGCATCAACTGTAGTATGAACAGATGTGAAATCTGATTTTGTTACCGTAACCGGAATACTGCTGGTTATTGAAATATCTTCAAATACAGCTA
>CAYQDZ010000149.1:0-7821 GCA_964416375.1 uncultured Bacteroidales bacterium | reverse complement strand
GGAGAGGTTTTTGTGATAGAATATTTCTTATGAAGATATTAGTCACCGGCGGGGCGGGTTTTATTGGTTCGCATGTGGTTGATGCTTTTATTAAGACTGGTCATGAAGTAGTTGTTTTTGACGACCTTTCAACCGGCAAAAAAGAAAACCTAAACCCTCAGGCAAAATTTTACCAACTAAACATTAATGATAAAAAAGCGGTTGAAATTATTAGAAACTTTTTAGACAGCCTCTTTTTTATCAGTCCGGTTTTTTTCGTGAGCTGGTTTTATTGTTTCACCAATTTCGTTGTGAAGGTTCCTGAATCGTCGGCTAATTTAAGAATATACAGTCCTCGGGGTATAGTAAAATCTGTGATAAACAATTCTTCACCTGTATTTTCATATTTTCCTGAAAAGATCGATTTTCCCTGCATGTCGGTAATCTCTAAAGTAACTCTTCCTGATTCATGTGGAAGAAGGATTTTCAAATGATCTGTTACAGGATTGGGAAAGATTTTTACATTGTTATCTCCTTCAACACGATCAAGCGACACGATGGCTCCATCCCAACCGGCAAGCTTTATCCACAAATACCAGGCAGCAATTCCTTTTTTTACACAATTAATGCTTACTGAATGATCGCACCCGCTACAAAGTTGAGAAATTTGGGCAAGTTCATGATCGGAATGATTTGTCAGCCAATTGTTGGCCCAGTTTTGAGATCTGTCGACAGGATCTTCTCCATCCGGATCGTAGTTGCATCCATCGTCGCAATAAAACTCCTGGTAATTTTTTGTTCCATAAGGTTCATACTTTTCAATATCAGCAAAGTCAAAAAGTATTTTATTCTTTTTTATACAGCTGTCTCTTATTTCCTGGTTTGCTTCAAATAAACTTCCATCAGGGCCCGAACCTTCAAGATGACCGGTCATGTATACAAATTGTACATCGGGGTAATCCGCTTCAAGTTGCTCCATCGGGCCTATATAATGATCTTGCAGATCCACATCGTTCACCTGTCCGCACCATGACCAGATGATGACATTGCATTCAGGGAAATCAGCTAGAAAAGTCCTGGTTTTATTATCCCATCCGGTATAGCCTGCATCATGATCCAGGTAGCCATTATCGTCATAACCCGAGCCTTCAAAAAGATGCAATTCTCCGGCGCCTCCTTCATGATTCCAGTTAAACCTACCATCCGAAAAGTAAGATTCAAGAGCTTCCATCCCAGCTGTGATCTGGTTACCATGGGAAGTGTGCCCATACCCGATGAATAGTTTGGCTTTGGCGCTATCAATCCAGTTGTCAGGAATTTGCGAGAGATCAATGTAATTGTGATCAATGATTATTGCTTGTTGCCCGGATACCATAATGGAGACAAAAAGCATGATTGGAAAAAGAAATTTTTTCATGATTGCAGGATTTGAATTTAGCAGGTAATTTCATTATGAATTGTGTTATTGCGTATACGCAATCTCATACGAAATGTTATTATCTTCAGATTATGAACGCATTAGATAAAAATATATTCTGAAATCAATCAATTATTATTGACTCAATTTTGTTTGTGGATCCATTCATGATCCTGAAAAACGAAGAGATCATTTTTACTACAGGGAGTATGTATGCAAGGAAAGACTTAGCCCTTTACAATGAGTTCATTGATTTCTTCCAGGTGCAACTTAAAATGCCTGGGAAAATCGAGCACCATAACGTTAAGAGAAATGTTTTTGTCTGCAGATGCGATCCATTCGTTCCCGAGTTTTTCAGGATCAATATTTTTTATGATATGTGCATAATGTAAATTGGAATATTTCCACAGCTGGATGAGGTCATTCCAGTTTTCATGCTGGTAATCCTGGATAGCAATTCATCTGTCATTGTTCCTGCAGGTGGCATAATTCGGAAATTCAAGCGGACTTTCCCGGTATTGCAAATGAACTACTCTGTGTGTATTGTTTGAAGCTGAATCTACCATGTGGCCGACAATTTGTTTGATTGTGCGGTTTTGACTGTTCCGCCTTTGTGTAATAAGTTCGTAGTCCAAAGAAGATAATTTCTTCTCCCATTCCCCGATCAAAGTGATCATCTCTTCGCTTATGGATACAAATTCAGTCATAACTTATGTGTTTTGTCCAGAAATACATCATGGGTTTACTGTCTGCAAATCCGAGGTTTTTATATAAGGACTGGGCCTTTTTATTGTCTTCACGAACTTCAAGAGTAATTTTTCCGCAATGCAGTTGTTCGGCTTTTTTCATGTTTGCTTCCATTAACTTTCTGCCAATGCCTGTTTTCCGGTATTTATTGAGAACTACAATATCATGGATATTGATAAATAGCTTAGCAGCAAAAGTGCCAAAGTTTATAAAACTATTGCTTAACCCGACAAATTCTCCATGGTAAACAGCCAGCAATACAATTGCTGTCGGATGATTTTTTAATCCCTGAATCATTTTCTCTGCTGTTTCTGTTTTATGGGGTGGCAGGTTTCCTCCCATAGTATCGTTCATATAATGGTTCATCAGGTCAATTACCGCTCTGCAATGTTGTGGATTTTCAAAATCACACTCCATGATTTCTACCATAACTGGTTAGAGTTTATTTTATAAGAAAATACAAAAATAATTCATTTTAAAGATCTTCAGATTTTAACAAGAATCAGCATGCTATTGAAAGTGAATTTTGTATATTGCACTTCCAAATTTTTTGAATGATGTGGCGGTTGAAAGGGATCAGGATTTTCAGTATAGCATTTGTATTTCATTTGTTTGTTCAAATCAATTCTCAAGCTCAGGAGATAGGATCTATTATTATAAACGGTATAGAAACCAGGCTGGCACTTAAGGATTATATTGAAAGCAATGTTGAAACAGACAAGGTACGTGCTTTCTATTCCGATAATATATTGGACGGCCTTTTCATTTATGAGTCTGATAATGGCAAGTCCCTTACGGATTTTCTTGATAAATCCTTACACCAAAAAGGTTTGGCTTATATTGTATATAAGAAAACCAATCTGGTAATCATTGACAGAAAACAACTTCAATTGAGGGATCAGATTGATAAAGCTGATATGGACGCAAATGGGTTTTACTACGCCTTTGTTGAAATAGGAGATCCTGTATTGGCCGGGAAATATAGAATAGCAAAGCTGAATGGTTATATCCGAAATGGTAAAACAGGTGAACCTCTGCCCGGTGCCGTTATCTATAATCGTGATCGGGATGAGGCTGTAGTTACGAATTTAACAGGGTATTATTCCATTGAATTGCTTGTGGGAAAGCAGGACATGCAATTCTCGTATGTAGGTTTTGAAGAAAGAAATATCCAGGTAAATATGATATCGCCAGGGGAATTGGATATTGAACTTTTTGAAAGTACCATTGCAATTGATCAGGTTGTTATCACAAGCAATAGTGATGCCAATGTTTCCAGAACAGAGATGAGCATCATCAGGATCGATGCAAAAACCCTTGATAATATTCCTGTACTGATGGGAGAGCCGGATATTATGAAATCTATGACCCTGCTTCCCGGCATACAATCTTCGGGAGATCTGGCTTCCGGATTTAATGTAAGAGGAGGGAGTACGGATCAGAACCTGATTTTAATAGATGATGTACCCATATACAATTCCAATCACTTGTTCGGATTGTTTTCCATCATGGATACAAGAACACTGCAAAACCTTGAATTGTATAAAGGAGGAGCACCTGCCCGATATGGAGGAAGAGTTTCATCTGTAATGGATATCAATTTGAAAGAAGGTAATCTGAAAGAATTGGAAGGTCATGGCGGAATAGGATTATTCAGTAGTAAACTTTCTTTTCAGGGACCTATTGTAAAGGAAAAAGCATCCTTTATCATAGGAGGCAGACTAACCTATTCCGATTGGATATTGAACCAGGTTCCCGATCTGGATATAAGGAACAGCAGGGCAAATTTTCATGACATCAATTTGAAACTGAACTATACCATTAACAATAAAAACAGATTGAGTGTATTTGGTTATTACAGCTACGATAAATTCAACCTTGCTAACAGGGATATATTCAAATATTCCAACAAATTAGGTTCTCTGAAGTGGAGCCATATTGTCGGTGACAAGCTTACCTTTTCAACGACTCTATTCATTACCGATTATTCTACCTTAACAACGCAACAAAGCAATCCGTCCAATGCATACAAAGTGGCTACAGGAATACAGCAGACAGGTTTAAAATTCAGAGTTTTATCAACCATTGGCTCGAAACATTCTTTTGAAATGGGAATAGAAGGGAATAATTATTTTCTTTTCCCCGGAAAAAAGGGATCCTGCAATGAAGAATCGACCGGCAATGTGGAAGAATTGGATAAGAAACATGCTTTGGAACTGGCTGGATATGTTCAGGATGTTTATAATATAAACGATAGAATGTCTATTTCTGCCGGATTCAGGTATTCTTACTTTATGTTGCTTGGACCATCTGCCATTAACCTGTACGATGAAGGCGAATACATTGATAATACTTCGTTTTCAGGAATCCAGGAATATGAAAAAGGCAAATTGATTCAAAGCTACTCCGGTTTGGAACCAAGAATTTCTTTCCGTTTAAATCTGACTACATCAAGCTCTGTTAAATTAGGTTACAGCCGCAACCTTCAGTATTTCCAGATCTTATCGAATAGCACGGTAGTCATGCCCACCGATACCTGGACAACAAGTGATCTCTACATCAAGCCTGCAATGGGTGATCAGGTAATGCTGGGATACTTTAAAAACTTCAGAAGGGGAGCACTGGAAACATCGGTTGAACTTTACTATAAGGAAGCGTCCAATGTAATGGAGTTCAAGAACGGAGCAGTATTGATCATGAATCCGGCCATTGAACAAGACCTGTTATCGGCGGATATGGAAGCATATGGAATAGAATTTTTAGTAAGAAAAAATTCAGGAAGACTAACAGGTTGGATAAGTTATTCTTTATCAAGATCATTTCTGACAACTTCAGGTGCCGATAAAGATCAGCTGATAAACAGAGGAGAAAAATATCCTTCTTCCTTCGATAAACCCCATGATGTTTCTGTTGTAGCAAGTTATAAAATCAGTCGTCGTTTTACTTTTGGATCATCCTTTACCTATAGCACCGGAAGGCCCACATATTATCCTGAAGCATATGTGCCGGTATACAATAATCATTTGGTATTTTATTCAGACCGGAACAAATACAGGCTGAGAGATTATCACAGGCTGGATGTATCCATTACCTGGGATACCAGTCTGAAGAAAAGGAAAAAGTTGTACAGCAGCTGGGTTTTGTCTGTCTACAATCTTTATGGCAGAAAGAATGTGTATTCAACCTATTACCAGAAAAATCTTCCTACAGCCCTGAATAATTACAAAACCTATGCTTTTTATGAACTTTCAATCATCGGTATACCTATTCCTTCCATAACGTATAATATTAGATTTTAACAGGCATTATGAAACGTATTGTAATCATCATATTATTTGTTATTGCACTTGCAGGTTGCCAGGAAGTATTTGTTCCTGACATTGAGGAGATGGAACCTGTTATTGTTATTGAGGGTATGTTAACTTCATTGCCTGAAATTCATGAGGTTAAAATATCCAAAACCCGCTCTTTTAGTGAACGGCCGTATTATCCGCATGTGACGGATGCCCTTGTTGAAATACGGGACGAGGATGGAAACATCATTCCGTTTCAACACCATAATTATGGTGTTTACAGGAGCGATACCAACAATTTGTATAAAGCTGAACTTGGCAAAACATATGTATTGAGGGTTGTTACTTCTGAAGGGGATGTTTATGAGTCTTCGCCACAAACTGTATTGGAAAGCCCCGAAATATCAAATCTCGTGTGCAGATTCGATCAAAGTGTTATATTAACCGATAACAGCAATGGTGATGTCTTCGAAATCAAAAAAGGAGGAATTGAAATAATCGGTGAAACACAGGGAATTTTACCTGCCCGGAATTATTATTTTTATCGGTGGAATGCCTACGAACAACATGTAACTGTTCTTGCTACCCTGGGTGTCCCTCCAAGCTATTATTACATATATCGTCACAAGAGGATATTGGGTAAATACAGAAATGTAATACGGACGGGAAATGCAGATGAATATGCGAATTTTAAGATCAAAAATCACAAAATAATATTTGTCACTACCGAAGATATGTCAAATTACATTCAACCTTTCCCGGATACGAGTTTTTCTGTTCTTGAAAACTGGTTTTATGGTCTGATTTTTAAACTGGAACAATTTTCGATCTCGGATAATGCTTACTCATTTTGGAGAGATGCTGAACTTCAGCTTGAAGCAGAAGGGCGTTTATTCGATCCGGTTGCTTCACAATTGAAAGGGAATATAAAATGTGTCAGTGACTCCACAAAAGCTGTGATCGGTGTGTTTAATGCATCTCATGTTTCAGAAAAATATGCTTTTTTCTATATTGATTACTTAAATCGTACAAGCTCGATGGATATTGATAGTTTCCCTCAATTGTATTTGGATACTTGTCATTGGGGCATGCCGGATGATTGGATTGACAGGCCATATTAATTGTATATACCAGGATTAAGAAATTAAAAATTGATGTACGTGAACAGGAATAAAATACAGATCTTTTACTTACTCTCAGTGATCCTGATGTTATTCATTATGACGGTACTGAAGGGAGAAGTAAAGTCTGAAGTATACAAGGAAAAAGTTCATATCAACATAGGAAGAGATAGCTATATAGCCGGAGAAACGATCTGGTTTAAAGCATACTGTTTTTCAAATTTGGAAGGATCGTTAAAAGGGTACAGTAAGGTCTTGTATGTTGAACTGGTTGATTACAGAAGCAGGCATATCCTTGGTCAGATTCTTAACATAGAAGATGGCAAATCGAATTCTTACATTCAAATTCCTGATACATTATCCTCAGGCCTTTATTTTATCAAGGGGTATACCAATTGGATGAAAAATTTTGATGATAAAAAGTTTTTTTCTGCTCCTGTTTTCATTTACAATAATTACGATGAGGATAATTCTTCAGAAATTCTGGAGTACAACATACAACCCCAACCCGACATATATATTCAGGGAGGAAGGCTGATAAACAATATACCGGCTAAAATTTCCATTCACATTCCCGGTTTGTTTGGACATGAAATCACAGGAAGATTGGTTGAAACCCCATCACAGGACAGTGTTTCCCGTATCATTCGGTTTGATCCTTCGGGAATTGCCAGCTTTGATCTGATGCCCATGAGAGGGACTGAATATCGAATTGTTTGCGAAGATTCTATGAAAGCATTCTTTTCTATCGATCTGCCCGAGGTTGAATATTCAGGCTATTCAGTTAAAGCAATTCGTGCTGAAAACCAGAATCTCATATTACAGGTAGATGCAAGTAGTACATCTGGTAAACAAGTTCACCTGGTTGTTAAACAGAGGACTGAAATATATTATGAGGCTGATATTGAAAACAGTAGGTTTGGGCAGGATATTAAAGTTCCTTTACCTGGTAATGCAAATTCAAGATTTGACATAAAACTGGAAGATATGAAGGGCAATCTCCTTGCCGAACAAAGCCTGATTCATTCTTCAAATGGCCCGGTAGGTATTTCTTCTTTCAGGGAAGAGGTAAAAACCAATGAAGAGAATACATTTGAGCTATCATTCCATGGTATGGGAAATGTAAATTCGGGCAATTTTTCTATAGATGTATACAAAAATGAGCCTTCAAACAAATCCTGCGGAAATGATCTGATATTCTCTGACTTTGAAAATAAATACATTACCGAACAGGTAGATGTAGCTCTGTATGCTATTTATCCGG
>CAYQDZ010000148.1:0-7840 GCA_964416375.1 uncultured Bacteroidales bacterium | reverse complement strand
GCGGAGATATACAAGCCGTGTGGATGCTGAGGAAATTTAATAAAAACCAGGAGGTCCGTGACCATCCGGAAGAACTCGGGTTTATTGTTATGGATAAAAGAAGAAAGTAAAACCTGGGTGAAGGGCTTGGTGAAAACAAAGCTTTATGGCCTGAACCCAATTTCAGGAAACAAGGCAAAATTACTCCCGGATCCTAAATACAATAAAATCTTTACGGGCTTTTGCGAAATCATAGGGGCGTGGATGAATAAAAGAAAATAATTTTTTCTCCGGACGCTTTGCATAATTCAAATTAATCTATATATTTACCAAATAGTTAAACCAATTAGTTAAACCAAATAGTTAAACTTAATGGTTAAGGATATAAATACGGAAGCACGAATCTATGAAGCGGCAAGAAAGGTATTTCTGAAGAAAGGTCTGGCTGGTGCACGTATGCAGGAAATTGCCGATGAAGCAGGCATCAACAAGGCTCTGTTGTACTACTATTTTCGAAACAAAGAGAAGCTCTTTGAAGGAATATTTAATGAGGTTATAATGCGACTTTCAACAGGCCTTCAGAGCATGTTTGAAATGGATATTAGTGTGGTGGATAAATTGAAGGAGTTTGTGAATATTTATGTTGACGTACTTATTGAGAATCACTATTTGCCCTTGTTTGTTTTGAATGAGATGAATTGCCATCCGGAAAAGTTCAGCAATATGCTGAATGAAAAGATAGCTGTCCATATTAAGAAATTTCTTTTTCAGGTTCAGCGGGAAATGGATGAAGGATCAATCCGGTCCTGCAATCCCGGTCATCTGTTGCTCAATATACTGGGATTAATTATTTTCCCTTTTGCAGTGTATCCTGTAATGAAAAATATTACCGGCAATGATTTATTATCAGAAACGGATACCTTCTTAAAGGACAGGAAAAAAGAAATACATCTTTTTATTGAAAACGCATTGAAACCCTAAAATACGGAGAATGAAACAGCTTTTTATAACTTTTCTGATCATAGCAGTTTTTCGGACCATCGCCATTGCTCAGCCTGACTCACTAACTCTTATACACTGTCTTGCTGCAGCCCGCTCACATGCCCTGATTAAGCCCCAGATTGAGATGTATAATGAAATAGCCGGCTTGGCGATTTCAGGCAGGAATGCAACAAACCTTCCGGCTTTGTCAGCCTATGGGAAAGCATCTTATCAGAGCGACGCTGTAACAGTAAACATTCCGGGGGTAGGATCTTTCCTTGAAGTAGACAAATTTCAGTACAATGTTGGCCTTGAGGCAAATCAGAAAATTTATGATGGAGGAATTGCACGCAGGGGAAAAGCTCTGGATGACATTTCCTATGAATCGCAGATCAATAAAGTGGAGACAGAGCTATATCAATTGAACGATCAGGTAGCAAACTTTTTTTTCAAATCTATGCTGCTGAAAAATAACAAAGATGTATTGAAACTGAAAGAGTCGATACTGCAAAAACGTTTAAAAGAACTTGAATCAGCTTATGAAAACGGGATGATAAGCAGAACGGAAATAGGAAAAATGAAAGCAGAATTGTTGTCAACCTGTCAAAAAATCATGGAAATTGAAAAATACAGGGCACAAACTTTTTCTGCCCTGAAGATACTTACAGGCCTGGAAATGGATACAAGCAGTACCTTAGTTGTTTCGGACAGCATATCTCGTATCACTATTGCCTCAAGACCAGAAAACACATATTTTGATGCCGAGTTACTGAAAATGGACAAGATGGCTGGTCTCAATACCCTTAAAAACCGGCCAAAATTATATGCTTTTGGTCAGGCTGGATATAGTTATCCGGGGTTAAACTTTTTTGAAAATCAATCGGATTATTACTACATCGTAGGGGCCAGATTATCGTGGACAATATTTGACTGGAATCAAAACAAAAAGCAAACACAGATCATTCGAAAACAAAAGAATATTATCGACAGCAAACGCGATGACTTTAATCAGAAGCTGGAATTATCGGCAAAGAACGAACAGATTGAGCAGGAAAAACTCCTGGAACTGATAGCCTTGGACAATCAGATTATTGAGCAGAGAACGCTTGTAAGTGCAGGCAGTGAATCTGCCCTTAAGAACGGTTCTATTACTACTGCTGGTTACCTGGAAGATCTAAATGCTGAGATCATAGCCCGGATTGAACTGGAGATTCATAAAATTCAATACCAGAGTTCGCTGGTAAGATCATACCTGATAAACGGGATTGATATAGATGCTTATACTCATGAATAAGAATAAAATAATAGATATTGAAATGAAAAAGATTTGCCTGACATTAACAATTATTGCTTTGGTTACGAATGCCTGTAATTACAACCATGATGAATCAGATGCCTATGGAAATTTTTCTGCAACAGAAATATTGCTTACTTCCGAAGCAAATGGCAAGGTTCTTAAAAAGAATATTACAGAAGGTGACATGGTTGATTCAGGGGTTTGTGCATATGTAATAGATACCGTACAAAATCATTTGAAAAAGCGTGAGCTTTCTGCACGCAAGAAATCTGTATTAGCTAAAAAATCAAATGTTGCTGCTCAAATTGCTGTGCTGGAAATACAGAAACAAGCCGTGAAAGAAGACCTGGGGCGTATTGAGAAAATGCTTGAAGACGGAGCAGCATCGAAAAAGCAATGGGACGATTTGAACAATAAGTTACAGATCATGGAGAAACAAATTATCCAGGTAAAAACGAATTATTTAAGCATTGATGCCGAGGCAAAAGCTATTGATGCCGGCATTGATCAGGTGGAAGAATTGATCGGGAGAGCAATTGTTCGCACACCTCTGAGGGGAACGATTTTGGATACTTATGCCGAACCCGGTGAAACGGTCTCATTGGGCAAGCCTCTTTTGAAGATAGCAGATTTGGAAGTAATGGAGCTGAAAGCGTATTTTAGCGGAAATCAGCTACCCCTTCTAAAAATCGGAGAAAAAGTTGAGGTTTTTGCTGATGATGGATCAGGAGGTCTGCATAGCTTTGAAGGAAAAATTAGTTCTATTGCCTCTCATGCGGAGTTTACACCAAAAATTATTCAGACAAGGGAAGAAAGAGTAAACCTTGTTTATGCAGTCAAAATTTTGGTGAAAAATGATGGTACACTTAAAATGAATATGCCGGGAGAGGTCAGGTTGTTATCGGAGAAACAGGAATAAATGATACAGGCGAATCACATTAAAAAAGTTTTTGATCAGATAACTGTCCTTGAAGATATTTCTTTTGAAGTAAATCAGGGAGAGATTTTTGGATTTATTGGTCCCGATGGGGCCGGAAAAACAACGCTCTTCAGAATTATTTCCAGCTTGATGTTACCGGAAGAAGGAAGTGTGAAAATCAACGGTTTGGATGTAGTAAAGGATTATCGGAAAATACGAATGATTGTAGGCTATATGCCAGGTCGGTTCTCATTATACTCTGACCTTACGGTGATTGAAAATCTTCAATTCTTTGCTACGGTTTTTGGAACAACTATAGAAAAAAACTACGACTTGATTCGTGAAGTATACCAACAAATTGAACCTTTTAAGAACAGGCAGGCAGGTAATTTATCCGGAGGGATGAAGCAGAAACTTGCTCTTTCATGTGCGCTTATCCATGAGCCGAAACTTCTGGTGCTTGATGAGCCTACAACAGGTGTGGATGCTGTTTCGAGACGGGAATTCTGGGAGTTATTAAATGGTTTGAAGGAGAAAGGGATTACCGTCATTGTTTCCACTCCATACATGGATGAGGCGAGGATGTGCAGCAGGGTAGCTTTGATTCAAAAAGGATCCATTCTGTTGATAAACACCCCGCCTGAAATTATAAAAACTTTCGGACAAAAACTGTATGCTCTCAGATCACCTGATATATACAGGTTGTTGCTTGATGTAAGGAAATATCCGCAATGCAAGTCTGTCTTTCCCTTTGGACAATCCCTGCATTATGTCGATAAGAATTCTGAGATAAACAAGAATGACTTTCGGCTTTTTCTGAAACAGAACAAACATGAAGACACAGTCGTTGAACTGATTCAACCTGAGATAGAAGATGTATTCATGAAATTAATGGAGAAAGAAACTGAAACAGCGAATGAATAAAAATACACAGAATTATGTCGTATACAAACCCGGTGTTATCATTCCGGGGTACAGACATCATCCTGCTAATTGACAATAAACATGACAAGTACGGTTGCCATACAAGTTGAACATCTTTACAAACGTTTCGGGAAGTTTACAGCCAATGACGATTTGAATTTTTCGGTCAGGAAAGGTGAAATATTTGGTTTTCTTGGTGCAAATGGAGCAGGTAAAACCACGACGATTAAGATCTTATGTGGTTTATCGAAACCTACTTCCGGTGCTATCCATGTTGCAGGTTATGACGTATACACCCAGACAGAACTTATTAAAAGGAATATCGGCTACATGAGTCAGAAATTTTCCCTTTACAGTGATCTTACCATTGAAGAAAACATACGATTTTATGGAGGCATTTACGGCCTTTCCATGAAGACAATCAAATTGCGAACAGAGGAATTACTTGAACAATTTTCTTTGGTTTCTTATAAAAACAAACTTATTGGAGATTTACCATTGGGATGGAGGCAAAAACTGGCATTTTCAGTGGCTGTATTTCATACTCCAAAAATTGTATTTCTTGATGAACCTACCAGTGGTGTTGATCCCATTACCAGGCGCCAGTTTTGGGAACTTATTTATGATGCATCCTCAAAAGGAATTACTGTTTTTGTTACCACACATTATATGGATGAGGCAGAATATTGCCATCGGGTATCTATTATGCACGAAGGAAAAATTGTCGCTCTTGACAGTCCGCAAGGCCTAAAAGAAAAATATGATGCAGATAATATTTATGATGTTTTTTTAAAAATAGCAAGGCAATAAACATGAAAAGATTTTATGCATTTGTAATTAAGGAGTTCAGGCATTTACTGCGAGACATTCGCACTTTATTGATCATTTCTCTTATTCCCATAATACAGCTTATGCTGTTAGGCCATGTTATTACAACGGAAATTAAAAATGCCGGAATTGCTATACTGGACCCATCAAAAGATGAAATATCTACTTCCATAACCAATAAATTACTATCATCAGGATATTTCCAACTTGAGGCTGAGATTCAGTCTATCACACAGATTGAATCACTTTTCAGAAAAGGAAAAGTAAAAGAGGTAATTGTTTTTGAGAGTGATTTTGGAATGCATTTGACAAAAACCGGAGAAGCACAATTGCAAATTGTAACGGATGCTTCAGATCCGAATACTGCAGGTATCCTTGAAAATTATACCCGGAATATAATAAATACCTATCTGGCTGAAATATCATCCTCCAGGTCACAGGTATTAATTGATGTAGATCACAGAATGTATTACAATGAAAAACTGAGATCGGCCAACATGTTTGTGCCGGGAACCATAGCCTTAATACTTATACTTATCTCAGCATTGATGACATCCATATCAATAACTCGTGAAAAAGAGTTGGGAACTATGGAAGTATTACTGGCTTCTCCTTTAAGGCCTATTCAGATTATTTTGGGCAAGGTTGTACCTTATCTGTCACTGTCATTTTTAAGCTCTGTTGTAATTGTGACTATGGGCCATTTTGTTTTTCAGGTACCGGTCAGAGGAAGTGTGCCATTGCTTTTTGGATTGTGCTTATTATTTATCTTTCTGTCACTATCTATAGGCATTACCATTTCTACTTTTGCAAAAACTCAGCAAGTAGCCATGATTATTTCGCTCGTGGGACTGATGTTACCAACAGTACTGTTGTCAGGATTTATTTTCCCTATTGAAAATATGCCAAAAGTATTACAACTGATCAGTATTTTTATGCCGCCCAGGTGGTTCTTATCGGCAATTAAAGACATTATGTTGAAAGGCGTTGGTGTTGCTTATGTCTGGAAAGAAATTGTCATATTAATATGTATGTTAATCGGATTTATTATGCTAAGTGTTAAGAAGTTCCAGATCAGATTATCTTAAGGAGAATATGAGGATACTATTGTATATAGTACAGAAAGAGTTTCTTCAGATTTTCAGGGATAAAATGTTGAGCAGGGCCATTATTCTGGTTCCTATCCTGCAAATGGTGGTATTGGTATACGCAGCTACATTTGAAATGAAAAATATAGAAATTTATTTTGTTGACAGGGACAGGAGTGTAACTTCTTCTGAACTCATACATAAGTTTTCCTCTTCAAAGTTTTTCATTCCTATTGGTGTTGGCGATAATGAGGAAATAGCCAAAGAGAATTTGCTTAAAAACAAAGCCGATGTAGTTTGTATTATTCCTGAAAATTTCAGTAAAGATATTACCACAGGTCAGAAACCTGCTGTTCAATTGCTGTTAAACTCTATTAACGGTTCCCTGGCAGAATTGTCACTGGCCTATTGCTATGCTGTTATCAGGAGCTATTCACAAGAAATTGTTACAGAGAAATTCATGGTAAAAAACAGGTACTCAAATGTTAATGTACTATCCCGTCATTGGTATAATCCTGAACTGAATTACAAGATTTATATGGCACCTGGTATTTTGGCCCTTCTGATCACTATCATCGGCTGGATGATGGCAGGAATGAACCTGGTGAAGGAAAAAGAAATGGGTACCATAGAGCAATTGAATGTAACACCAATTAGAAAGTACCAGTTTATCACGGGCAAGCTAATACCTTTCCTGATTATTGGGATTGCAGATCTGGCTTTTGGACTAGCCATTGCAAAGATTCTATTCAATATTCCCATTGAAGGCAGTCTGATTACCCTGTTTACCTTTACCATCATTTATCTGATTGCTGTTTTGGGTATTGGTCTGTTTATTTCCACCATATCGCATACCCAGCAGCAGGTATTGTTCGTTTCTTTCTTTTTTGTCATGATTTTTATATTGATGAGTGGATTATTCACAGCTGTTGAGAATATGCCGGAATGGGGGCAAAAATTGAATATCATAAATCCTATGGCCTATTCAATAAGGGTAATCCGGATGGTGTTGCTGAAGGGCTCAGGTTTTGTAGATATTTCCAGCGAATTAATCTCGGTGTCTGTTTATGCGGTGTTTACAAATGGGCTTGCCATCTGGCGTTACAGGAAAACGGTATAATGAAAGGCCATTTCAAAACAAAAATCAAGCAACCCTTGTCTGATTATCTTGTCTTTTAAAAAAGAAATAAAATCTAACATGATGAAAATTAGATATCTGTTGTTCTTGATTTTCGCAGTTGTTGCATTCAGTTCTTGTGATGAAGACGTATGGTATGACGAAAACAGGAGAGTTACCGGTGAAGGTGGAGTAAAAGAAATAACTTTGAATGTATCTGATTTTGAATCAGTTGATCTTGAAGGTGTAGCCAATGTACACATAAAAACAGGACTTGATCAGTACGTCACGATGCAAGCCTATGAGAATATATTGCCCTATATGATTGCCGAGGTGATCGGTGATGAATTGATCATTCGGTTGAAGAAAAATATGAGCGTAAACAGTGATGAAGAGATACGGGTGGATATTTCTGTTCCTTCACTTCAGAAGGTTACTTTAAGTGGGGTTGGCAATTTTTATTTAAGTGGTCCACCACAGGAAACCATCGAATTGGAAATCGATGGCGTTGGCAACATTGAAGCATTTGATCTGCCGGTTTATGAGGGCATAACTGAAATAAATGGTACAGGCAATATTGAGATCAGGGCCAAAGAGACCCTCAGGGTGGATATTGACGGCTTAGGGAATGTTTATTACCGCGATTATCCAAAGCTAGTGTAGTAATTACTAATTTCATTCACTTATTTCAGCCCTCTTTTTCCTTT
>CAYQDZ010000147.1:0-7856 GCA_964416375.1 uncultured Bacteroidales bacterium | reverse complement strand
CCTCGTGTTTTCAAGGGTTTTATTAACAATTCTAACCTGTTAAAGTAGAATTAATTTTTCATTTAAATACAATAATCCATATACAGTAGACTTGTACCAGTACGCCCAGTTATGCTTTCCCGGGCGTACATGATATTCGTGGGGAATGTAATGCTTTGTAAGGAGTTGGTGAAATGCTTCGTTGGCAGGCAGAAGAAAATCATCCAGGCCACAATCAATATACCAGTTGACCGTGCGCAATTCCTTTACCAGGTTTGTATCAATCAGAGTATAGGGTGAATACTCTTTCCAATGCTCAGTAATACGGGTTGTGTCGGATAATCTGGGACCATACACCCGGCCAAAATATTTTTCGTAACGGTTTTGTGGCAAATTCTTAAAAATGGATTCGTTCCGTACTGCCGCACTCAGGGCCACCACCGATCCGAATTGATCGTGGTGTTTTATCGCATTGATTATGGCTCCATATCCGCCCATGGATAAACCCATGATGGCTCGTGAGTGTTGATCTGATTTTGTCCGGTAGAGTGAATCTATGGTGGGGACCAGTTCCAATGAGAGGTAATCGCTGATCATGTAACTGCTGTCATGGTTGTTTATAAAATAACTGTTTTCTGCATCGGGCATAATGTATATAAAATCACGGATGTCCATGGATGTTTTCATGCTGTCAACCAGTTCATTGATCCTGCATCGCAGGAGCCAGCTGTTATGGTCCCCTCCAAATCCGTGAAGTAGGTATACCACGGAAAAAGAATCAGTTGTCGCATAGTAATTCTCCGGCAATACGATAGAATAGTTCATTTCCCGGTTCATAATCTGACTGGACAGTGTCTTGTCTTTTTCTGCATGGGTCTGAGCATATGTGTATTGAAATAAAAAACCCGATACGAAATAGATTACTAAAATACACCTGAATTGTTTTTTATGTATCATAAATGATTTTTGGTTAAAAAGGATAATAAAGCAAGATTTTTTATCTGGTAAATAATCAGTTTTACGTAGATTTACGAAAATTAATTCACAAAAGGTTTAATTCACACGAATGAAGAAAATCGTTTTCAACACTATCAAGTATCTTTTACTTTTTTCCATTGGGGTAGTCATATTCTGGTTTTTATACCGGAAATTTGAATGGAGTGAGATAGTCGGTGCTTTAAAAGGGCTCAATTATTTCTGGATCGTCCTTTCCATAGTATTTGGTTTATTGGCCCAGGTTTCACGGGCAATACGCTGGAAAATGCTTATAGCACCTCTTGGCTATAATCCCCGGCTATCAAATACTTTTTTATCTGTTCTTGTGCTTTATTTTTCCAATCTGATTGTTCCCAGAGCGGGTGAAATTGCACGATGCGGAGTCTTGGCAAAAACGGACAAAATCCCCTTTACCAAACTGGTTGGGACTGTTTTTGTTGAGCGACTGGCTGATATGATTATGTTGTTTATACTGGCCATAATTATTTTTGCAGCCAACATTCCAGTGGTTGTGAAATTCTTTGAAGAAAATCCAAATATCACGGAAAACCTGAACAATCTGTTTACGATAAAATACATTCTTTTATTTGTTTTACTTGTAGTTATTGCCATAGCAGGATTTATTCTGTTAAAGAAAAGATTAAAGAGATCGAGTAAGAAAGGAAAGATTGTCGATCTGAAAGATCAGTTTGTTATGGGTATAAAGTCTATAGCATCGATGAAAGGGAAATGGCTGTTTCTTGGTCATACCCTGTTCATATTTCTGATGTGGCTTGTTATGCTGTATGTCGTTTTTCTTGCATATGAACCGACAGAACACCTGACAATCAGAATCGGAATGGTAGTATTTCTCATGGGAGGGTTGGCCATGATTGCTCCGATTCAGGGAGGTATAGGCCCCTGGCATTACATGGTTGTCCAGACTCTGATGTTGTATGGTATTGAACGTGATACCGGCTTGATATTCGCATTGATAGCCCATTCCTGCACGAATCTGATCTATATTTTAATTGGCGGCATAGCCGTCATAATTCTGATTTTCAGGTATGGTAGTGCCAGCATTAGATTTAAAGCTGAACAAAAAACCGGATAAAGATTGTTAAGAAAGCACAAGTCAAAGACTTGCGCAATGAGGAGATTACCGCGTCACTGCGTTCCTCGTAATGACGGATTGGATTGGTCATATTATCCAACAACCCAGTAAGCTAATAACCTAATAAACCAACAACCAACTTCATTTAATCACCTCATCACCTCATCACCTCATCAACTCATCGATTCATCGATTCATCACCTCATTACCTCATCAATTCATCAACTCATCACCTCATCGATTCATCAATTCATCACAGGAAGAAAAGAATACTCCTTACTGTACTTTAACATTTGTCCGGCGAAATCATTTACATAAGAAACTTTTACATTAACAATTTCTCCATTTTCTTCAATGATTTCATACTCCGGATTTACAAAACCACTGTATGCGGCCATGTGCAGTTTATCAAACCTGGCAAGTACCTCTTTGTGCAAATCCGCATCGACTTTTACACCGTATGTTTCGACAAGAGATTTACCCGCTTCATAGTCACCTTCCGATTTAATACGCTGGACTTCTATCAGCAATTCTCCGAACAGATTACGTAATTTCTGAAAATCATTAATTCTGTAATAGGTCTTATTGTCTTTTACAATTTTCTCAATCACGTTATCTTCAAGTCCTTTTTCATAGCACCATTTCGAAATCAGCTGACGATTGCGCATATGTGCCTGTTGAATATCATTTCCGGGTTCAATACGATTGAGTTGTGTCATCAACCCATTCATGATGTATGTGATATACTCAGCTTTTGCTGCTTCCTCATTGGGCAAAAGGCCAAGTTCGATGATTTTCGGGTCCAGACCGTAGTAAAGGGCGAATAAGTCAGCACGTGCCTCTTCAAGCGGAGATTGATAGTTTTTCAGTGCTTCGGCACTCACACCTTCCAGCAGTTGACCTGAACCATGACCAAGACACTCATGCAAATCGATGTGCAGATTGCTTGTCATAGGTCCGTATTCTTTTACCAGTTCAATTTCCACTGAATCATAAGAAAACTCCTCAAGGAAACCACTTCCCAGATTTGCCTTGTTGTATGCCTCGGTAATATTCTCCATGGTAACCGATTTCGATCCGTGTTCTTTCCTTATCCAGTCGGCATTGGGCAGGTTGATTCCAATGGGCGTATGGGGATAGCAATCTCCACCCAACATAGAAACCGTTATCACTTTGGCTGATACACCTTTTACTTTTTTCTTTTTGAAATTCTCATCAATGGGTGAATTGTCTTCGAACCATTGTGCATTGGAGGCAATGATTTCTGTTCTTCTTGTAGCTTCTATGTCTTTAAAATTAATGACCGATTCCCATGTAGCTTTCATTCCAAGAGGATCGGAGTATATTTCTACAAAACCGTTTACAAAATCAACCAGTGAAGTATCGTTTACCCAAAGAACGTTGTAGCTGTCCCATAAATTCAGGTCTCCGGTTTTGTAATACTCAATCAATGTTTTAATGCCGGCAAGCTGATCGGGCGAATCAGCAACTGTCGATGCTTTTTCGAGCCAGTAAATGATTTGATCAATGGCTTCACCATACAATCCTCCCGATTTCCATTTCATTTCTTTTACAAGGCCATCCTCTTTAATTACCCTGGAATTTAAACCGTATGAGATGGGAGTCTTGTCGTCAGGATCCTTCATGGATTTATAATAGGAGTTTACGTCTTCTTCGTTTACATTCTGATAGAAATTTACCGCCGAGGCAGCAACAAGGTCCTTATCGGGATCCTGGTTTACCTTCTTGCTTAAAACGTTTTTTTCAAAGATAACAGGCACAAGTACATCCATCGTTTCCTTCATGCTATGGTCCTGAATTTTTGAAAATCCATCTTTTTTTGAGTTGGAAACCAGTCCGTCAAAATAATCTTTTGAAAAACCGGGCATGATTTTGTCGGTTGAATAATGGTGGTAAATTCCATTTGAAAACCAGACTCTTTTGAGGTAAATCAGAAAATCTTTAAATTCTTCCGTATCACGGTCGCCTGAGTAGGTTTCATAAATGTTTTCAAGGCACTGACGAATCGCCAGATTGTATTTTCCATTCTGATCCCAGAGAATATCGCGCCCGCTAATGGCCGCCTGACCAAGATAATAAAGCAGCTTTTTTTGCTGTAAACTCAATTCATCAAAACCAGGTACCTGGTATTTTAAGATCCGGAGATCAGCAAATTGCTCTATTACATAGTCAAATTCCTCTGTTTGATTCTTGTCTTCTTTGTTTGAGGTGGAGCATGATACGATCATAGTGAAAGCGATTAATAAGAATATTGAATTTATAGTTTTCATAGCGCTTAATTTAAGTCTGATGCAAATTTATTATTTCTTATTCTTTCTTTTCGAAATCACATGCCAACATTTATCATGTTTTGCAAATAGGATATGGTAAATACAACCCGAAACAAAACAGATTTGCTTACATAATATACCTGCTATGATGTTAAGGGGCTGTTTTTACCAGTTTGGTACTGTTACCTTCTTCTTGAAGCCGGAGTTTTTTTATGGTTTCCATGAGGGGCTCTTCAGGGATGATGGTCGTTTCATTTCCCCAGAATTTTGGGTCGGAAGTAGTGATTTGATCGTATAAGATATCGGAGCGTTTGGATGCATCGCGGTATTTTATTTTTTGAAATTGCCCGGTAGTTCTTCCCGTAATTACAAATTCAGAAGTGGATTGAAACTGACAGATAAATCCCTTATTTTCCCTGCCTCTTTTTTTCCGTACTTTAAGGACTATTTCACTGCGTGCATGATTAAGATTCCATTTGCCCTGGTAGTAGCGGTATTCCACTTCGTATCTGCCGGATTTGGGTTGAATGCGATAGCAACCGGGAACTTTCTTAACCAACAATGAACCTGCATGTTCAAGTCCTTCATGACTGATTTCAAATTCAACCCGGACAAGACCTAATGATTTGGCATCGAGAAATATTTTTCCGTCGAATCCCGGCACAGCAAGGTTATCCTTAAATTCGAATTTAATAATATATGTTTGCCGGTTATTGTATGTAATTTGTTTCAGAATCGAATAATCATAATTTTCGAAAAATTCAGGATCCAGAAAAGAAACTCCATATTTCATGAGATCCAGTTGCATGTTGTTATACAATCCCCCTTCAATGATCAGATTCACCAATTCTGAATTTTCTGTATTCTTGCCGCGCCGGCCTTTCTTCAGTTTTATCAGGTCAGCTTGATCTGTTGAATACGATGTTTTGTAAATATCTATTACAGCTTCTGATATGGAAATGTACTTGTTATTTTGTTTTGAAGCTTCACGGAAAAAGGCGGTAAGTAAAACAGGTTTTGTTCCATAATTTTCTCCCTTCTTATTCATTGCTGCCCTGATTAATTCTTTAGGTTTTTCAGGCCTTACAATGAGTTCTTCAATTTGAAATTTTGTTGGAGCAAGCTCTATCTCAACAGGTCCCATTAAGAAATCCCGGGATAGAATTGTGTTTTGTTTGTAACCTATACATGAAATCATAAGGGTATCAACAATTGAATCAGCAGGCAGATTGATTTCAAACAGGCCTTCGTAATTTGAAATAGTTCCGATACTGGAGCCGGGTACATGTATGGCAGCGAAAGGTACTGGTTTGTTTGTTTTTTTATTGTTTACGGTACCTCTAATTTTTATGAGACTGCTTTTCATCAGCGCATCAGATTGCGGAGAAAGAATGAGAAGATTGTCTCTCAGAATATAATGAAGACTTTGCGAAGCAAAAAGGGTATCAAGAAGCTCTTTTAGCTGAAGACTGTCAGGATACAAGGCTATTCTTTTATTGTCGACAATAGCTGAACTGTAAGCCAGATGAAAGCCGGTCATTGCCTCTATATGGTAAAGATATTGCTCAATAGATAGTTCCTGTGGTGGCAGGGGAATATATTTTTTCAATACATCCTGCCCGAAAGCACAATGATCAGTGCATAAGATGAACAGGCAAAAAAAAATATGAATGTTTTTTAATTTCACTGTTTCCTAATAATCAGGTTTTTTTCCGTGGCAACCAGCTCAACATTTTGTTTTAAAGATAGGTTGATGCTGCGTAATACATGATGAATCGATTGTGTGCTACAAGTTATTGTTATGGCTTCGTTAATTTGAAGATCTTCATCTTTCAACAGTTCAAGCTCATAATAATCAGCAATGATATCACAAACATCGTTAAGTGGTATGTTTCTGAAAACAAATTCCTTTGTGTACCATGCAATTAAGTTTGGATCAAATGATTCCTGTTGTTTTAATATTCCGGTTTTAATATTCAAAGTACCCGAATTTTCAGGATTTAATTCCAGCCTGTTTTTGTTATCTTCATTCAAATAGAAGGCTACCTTACCTGTCATAACACTTACCACGATCAAATCAGTGTCTGTTTTCACATTAAAACTTGTACCCAAAACCTCAACCGTCGAATTCATGGAATGAATTTTAAAAGGAAGATCTTTGTTTTCAGATACCTTAAAGAATGTTTCACCTTCGAGTATTACATCCCGGTTTGATTTTCCAAAATCACTGTTCCTGAAAAGCTTACTGCTCTTATTCAGGCTGGCCACACTGCCATCAGGAAGTTCTACCTCTCTGATCCCATCTGCGGAAGCAATCTCATAATACTCGGGATTGTAAATTTCAGATTTGTTTAAAACCTGTGTGAGAAAATAGGTAAGGCCTAATGCGAGGATGAGTATTGCAGCAATACGTAATGCATAGCTTTTCAAAGGAATTCTTTTGCTTCTCGGTAAGAAGGCCATTCTGGAACGAACTTTAGTCCAATCTTCTTCAACATCAACCTTTTCAAAGTCGCTCACATGAGCCGATTTCTCCCACACCTGTAAATAGGCCTCGAATTCTTTCCGGCTTTTTTCATCATTCGGTATTATTTTATCAATCATCACGTTCTGTTCTTTATCTTGTTTTTCGAGCAAATATTTTGTCAGTACTTCAATATGTAATTTTGTTTTCTTCATTTCTCTGATTCTATGACAATTAAGTATTTCTTTAGACGTATTGTAAAAAAATAAAAATCAAAGCACCGGCTGCCAGGAAAGGTTTCATTTTTACCCGAAGGATCTTTAATGCTTTGCTGATTTGAGTTTCGATGGTTCTTTTTGAGAGACTTAATTTTTCGGCAATTTCCGAGTTTGATAATCCTTCAAACCGGTTCATTTTAAAAATAATCTGGCATTTTGGCGGCAAACCATCGATTGCTTTATATAAGGCATGCTCAAGTTCGGTTTTGTTTACCTCATTCTCAAGACTATTTTCATGCTTGTTTGATTGCAGTTGCACATGTTCTGCATATTTGTTTCTTATTTTTTGTGCATTGATATAATTAATGCTTCTGTTGTGTGTCGATCGAAACAAGTACGATTTCAATGATGAGTTGATATCCAGCTGATTTCTTTTTTCATACAGATGCACAAAAAGATCCTGCACTATCTCTTTTGAAGTTTCAATATCATGAACATATTTGTTGGCAAAAACTGTTAAAATCTGATAGTACTCTTCAAAAAGCAACTCATAGGCTGCTTCCTCACCTCTTTTCAGGCGATTAATCAGAAATTTGCTGTCAGCATTCAAATTATGAACGTTAGAATCTTTCATTCCAAAAATAGCAATTGCTAAGCAATATAATGACAAAGCTGTTGGATATAATACGTATTCCTGTTTGAAGTTGCTGGTTGCTGGTTGCTGGGTAATATGACCAATCCAATCCGTCATTACGAGGAACGCAGTGACGCGGTGATCTGGCCAAAGAAATTGATGAATTGATGAACTGATGAAT
>CAYQDZ010000146.1:0-7896 GCA_964416375.1 uncultured Bacteroidales bacterium | reverse complement strand
TTCTGCTCTTGGATCTGTTTTTTCAATCGAGTCACTAATGTCTTTTTCCAGTTCCTTACGAACATTGGCGTAACTTATATCATGCTTAATAAGAACCGTGGAAACTTTACTGCTCTCGTCTTTTAGAATTGCCAGCAGCAAATGTCCTGTATCAATGGTGGTTTTATTCAATGATTTGGCTTCAAGGTATACCAGTTTCAGAATCCTCTCGGAGGATTTCAGCAAAGGGATATTATCTGTATGGGAGATTTTGATAGGACCGGTAGGATTTAGTGAGCCTTCAATATCTTTTCTCAGTTCGTAAAGATTCGAGCCCAATGTAACGAGCACATCAATTGCTATTCCTTCTCCTTCACGCAAAATACCTAGAAAAAGGTGTTCCGGGCCAATCTCAGTATTACCAAGCCTTATAGCTTCTTCTTTGCTATACGATAATACATCTTTTATTCTTTGTGAAAACTTTGCATCCATAAAAATTAATTAGTCGTTCTTTTATCAGTTTTTTCAGCACTTAGATCAAGACAAATATACTAATAATATACAACGTTTTATAAACACTTTTTGTTGATAATTACAAGCATATTTTTATCATTATCATGCCATAAATATCTACTTTAGCATGCGCATTTACTAATAAATTTAGTATTATTTTTCCACAAATAAAATCTTATCAAAATTAACAATGGCCGAAGGAGAGAGAATAATTAAGATCAACATCGAAGAAGAAATGAAATCAGCCTATATCGATTATTCGATGTCGGTTATTGTTTCAAGAGCTCTTCCGGATGTGAGAGATGGATTGAAACCTGTTCATCGCCGGGTTTTATTCGGAATGTCGGAGTTAGGTGTTATGGCTAACAGACCGTTTAAAAAATCAGCAAGAATAGTAGGAGAGGTGCTTGGTAAATACCACCCGCACGGTGATACATCGGTTTATGATGCCATGGTTCGTATGGCCCAGGAATGGTCTTTGAGGTACCCGATGGTTGACGGGCAGGGAAATTTCGGGTCGATGGACGGCGATAATCCCGCAGCAATGCGGTATACCGAAGCCCGGTTGCAGCGTATTGCAGAAGAAACCCTTGCGGATCTTGATAAAAACACGGTAGACTTTCAATTGAATTTTGATGATACGCTTGAAGAGCCTACAGTTATGCCTACGCGTATTCCCAATCTTCTGGTAAACGGAGCATCGGGGATAGCCGTTGGAATGGCTACCAATATGGCCCCTCATAATCTGACAGAGGTGTGTGATGCTACCATTGCCTACATTGACAATAATGAAATTAGCATTGAAGAACTTACAGAGTATATTAAGGCTCCTGATTTTCCGACAGGAGGTATCATTTATGGTACCATCGGAGTAAAGGAAGCTTTTGAGACGGGTCGGGGAAGGATTGTCCTTCGTGCAAAAACAGAGATAGAAGTTTCTGCATCAGGCAGGGAAATCATTGTGGTTACCGAAGTACCCTACCAGGTGAACAAGGCAGAAATGATCAGGAAGATTGCCGAAATGATCAATGAGAAGAAGATTGAAGGCATCTCATACATCAATGACGAATCGGACAGAAAAGGACTGCGCATAGTCATTATTCTCAAGAAAGAGGCTCAATCGGGTGTTGTGTTGAACAAATTGTATAAATATTCTCAACTTCAGACCAGTTTCAATGTAAACAACATTGCTTTGGTTAAGGGGCGTCCGAAGATGCTTAACCTGCAGCAGCTGATTAAGTATTTTGTTGAACACCGACATGAGGTAGTCATTCGGCGTACCAGGTACGACCTGGAACAATCGGAAAAGAAAGCCCATATACTGGAAGGACTGATTATCGCGGTGGACAACATCGATGAAGTCATTGCTTTGATCCGTGGTTCAAAAACACCGGATATTGCCCGGGAGGGACTGATGAAAACATTTGAACTCTCTGAAATCCAGGCAAAAGCAATACTGGATATGAGACTTCATCGTCTCACCGGACTGGAAATTGAGAAGCTGAGAAAGGAATACGATGAGCTGATGAAGCTCATCGAATACCTGAAAGGAATACTTGCCAGCGAAGAGCTTAGAATGAATATTATCAAGGAAGAGATGTTGGAAGTGCGTAACAAGTATGGCGATGAAAGAAGAACAGAGATCGTTCCCAATGCGGAAGAATTCAATCCGGAAGATTTCTATGCTGATGATGACATGATCGTCACCATCTCTCATCTCGGGTATATTAAGCGTACACCGCTTACAGAATTCAGAACACAACACCGGGGAGGAATAGGAAGCAAGGGAAGCGATACGCGTGATGAAGACTTCCTTGAGCATATGTTTCATGCCACCATGCACAATACTATGCTGTTCTTTACAGAGAAGGGAAAGGTCTTCTGGCTTAAAGTATACCAGATCCCCGAAGGCACAAGAATATCAAAAGGCAGGGCCATTCAAAACCTGATTCACATTGATGGAGAAGATAAAGTTAAAGCTTTCATTAATGTTGCCAATTTCACTGATCCTGAGTATCTTAACAATAATTTTATTGTTCTTTGCACAAAACATGGGATCATCAAGAAAACATCACTCGAAGCATATTCACGTCCAAGGCAAAACGGCATTATTGCCATCAATATAAGAGAAAATGACAGCTTATTGCAGGCCAGGCTGACCAATGGAAAGAATCACCTGATACTTGGTATACGTTCGGGTAAGGCCATTCGGTTCGACGAGAGTAAAATTCGACCTGTGGGAAGAAATGCATCGGGAGTCATTGGAATTCGACTTAAGGATGCGAATGATGAAGTGATAGGCATGGTATGTGCCGAGCCTGGCAAGGAAGATACAACCATACTGGTAGTATCCGAAAAAGGGATTGGGAAAAGAACACACATCGACGATTACAGGATCACAAACAGGGGTGGGAAAGGAGTGAAAACCATTAACATCACCGGCAGGACAGGAGATTTGATATCCATCAAATCGGTGGCAGATAATGACGATATTATGATCATCAACAGGTCGGGCATAACCATACGATTAGAAGTTGAAAAGATAAGAATTTCAGGCAGGGCCACACAGGGAGTTAAATTGATCAATCTGCGTGAAAACGATTCTATTGCAGCAGTAGCAAGTGTTTTAAAGAGCAATGACCTGGAAGCAGAGGAAGAAGAAAGCGATTCGGAAGCAAAGGAAAGTGAGGAATAACAGGAAATTAAAAAACAGGCAGATCTTGTTTCTATAAATTGAAGTGTTTTATTAAATTTGCCCTGCATGAAAGTATGGCAAATTTTTTGTATAAGAAATATTCGAATTTATAAATAGTGTAACATGAAGAAATTAACTTATTTTATTGTATTTATTTTCATGGCTTCCGGGACGGGATTAAAATCCCAGGAAACCCATGGAACTCCCGATGCGAATTTCAGTATTTACAAAAGCAAATTAAAAAAGAGCGAGGAGAACCTTACGATTGAGAAGAAGAATACCACTCCTAAGTTCTGGATGTCGAGAGCAGAATTGATGATGGACATTTTTGATTTGCATCGCGATCATTTGGCTCAGGGAGTACAACAGGTACATGTAAAACTCATTTACCGCGAACCGAATGAAGTGAAACCCTGGCAGGGAGAGGATGGCAGTGCATATGAGAAATACATGTATGATAAGATCAACATCACCTTTAAAGACGGTTTGGTAGAAAGTTTCGAAGAGTTGGTATTGCTGTATGATGCTCCTTTACCTGAAGCTACGAAATCGCTGGAGAAGGTCCAGGAGTTGGATACGGATAACAAACTGGAGAAAAACCTGAAAGAAAATTACGACAGACTGAAAAAACGATATGAGAGGCTGGCCATTGAAGAGTTCATGAAGGAGGAATATGCTACATCTTTCAAATCCTTTGCGGCCATAGCAGCAATCAATGAAAAGCCGATAATGGAAGGTATTGTGGATACGACACTTATTTATTATGCAGGCATGGCAGCATCGAGAGCAGATATGAAAGAAGAAGCTATTGAATATTACGAGAAGGCAAGAAGCCATCAGTTCCCTGAACCTGATCTATATATTTTCTTACGGAATAAGTACTGGGAGACAGGAGATACCGCAAAGGGACTTGAAGTATTAGATGAAGGATTTAAAAAATTTCCTGAAAATCAGGGTCTTGTCATTGAGTTGATCAATTATTACCTGGTATCGGGCAAATCTCAGGAAGCTCTTGATTATCTGTGTGTTGCACAAAAAGATGATCCGACAAACCTTTCCTTCATATTTGCGGAAGGCACATTGTACGATAAGCAACATGATACTGAAAAAGCACTTGAAATGTATGAGAAGTGTATTGATATAAATCCGGAGTATTTTAATGCACACTACAATATTGGTGTTATGTTTTACAATACGGCCGTGGAAATGTACAAAGAGGCAAACACCATATCTGATCCTTTGGAATACGGAAAGGCTAAGGATGACGGTGATGATGTACTGAGAAAGGCTTTACCCTATATGGAAAAGGCATATGAAATTGCGAAAGCAACTACAGATTGGAAGCCAGAATACAAAAAGAATAACATAAGAGAAACACGTGAGACCTTAAAGACCTTGTATTATCGACTACAAATGACAGAGAAATACGAGGAAGTAAAAGCATTACTCGATCAACAATAATGAATAAAGGAGAGGGAGAACGTAAATTCTCCTTTCTTTTTATTTGTTCTATTTAACATAATATTAATTATACGACAACCGCAGAAAATTTACGGCCACCGCGTGGTTAACATAATTTCAGTACTAAGACAGGCGTCAGCCTGTTTGAGTACGGTATTGAAATTATGTTAAAGTAAATTTTCGGTATCCTATCCTTACAGTTATTCAGAAACTTTTAAATATGCCCTGCATTTCGTGTTAAAGTAAATTTTCCTCAGCGCTCAGAAAAAACCTATGTGGTCAAGTATAATAGATATTATATTAAATAGATCCTCGCGTTGACAGGATTAAACTTTCGTTTAAAACTGAACAATCTCATTGAAAAATGTATAAAACGCCGTAGCGTTAATCATTTGTCGCATAATTAGCACTATATTAAGTAGCCGCACGGCCTGCTCCAAAGCGCAAAAAATAAAATTTGTGAAGAATGTACAAATTTTATTTGTTTATCACTTCCGCAGCCTCAACGTCGGCCGCACAGCTATAAGACTTATAAACCCACCGCACAGTTTTAGTTCTAAATAGCTTAAAGGCTTATAAGTGTGATATTTACATCTAATCGCAAGAGTATACGCAAATTACTCACATATTTAATTGATTTTTAAGGTGTTCGTGATCCGCTGAAAAAGCGGATTCGTTCATTTCATTCCCTCAGTTTGCTATACACTTGCTAGCAATCCGGTAATCCCCAACCGTATTGGGATAAACCATTTTCTATTTAACATAATATTGTTATCTCCTAATTTCGATTTACTCTTTAAATACAATATTCTCCTGAAGAGCATTAATTCTATTTTTGTATTCTGCAGTTGTCTCCTCGTTCTCTAAATTTTGCATCATCATTGGACATCTATTAAATGGTGTGATTTTATTTGCTTTCTTTTCATCCTTTAGTATCTGTGAAATAATAATGAATACCTCATTGTAATGATCATAATCTTTGTAATATAAAGGAATGATATTTACAACTTTTTCATTTCCAAGTATCTTATTCAATATGTGTTCATCAGAGAAACCGCAAGAATGACCAAGAATAAATATATTAAATTGTGAATATGTATTCTTTGAAAGAAAATCATCTAGAAGTGATTCGTTTTCAGTTCTCTTGTAATTAATAGATTTAATGTTTCTTAGATATTCTTTATTATTCTGAAATAAGAACTCCTTATAAAGAATAAACACGGCGTGGGCAAAAAAATATGCTTCAACGCGCTCTTGGCCATTCTAAGAAAAACCACAATAGCCAAAGGAAAACCTTTTTTGGGTTTTTCTAAGAATCGCCAATTACTAAAAACTGTATTAAATTTTAAAATATCAATTTCTAAACTTCGATAGATAAACATGATTAAAATTATTACCTTTAATAGAATAGACGGCAATGAATATTACTTTCTATGAACTGAATCTAATTCGTATTAGAGACCTTTTATTGGGAAATTGGACCTTTTGGGACCACAACCCGATATTAAATTTATACAAAACTTCAAGTTTAATGTAAATATTAACAGAAGGCTTGTTTTATATATTATAATTGAAAGATGATAAGGAGAAAACTACAATTCAGTATCGTTATCACCATTATTTTCGTTCTAGTTAACAGCCAATTGAACGGACAAACTATTAAAACAAGCTTTGATAGAATTACAATAAAAGATGGTTTGTCTAATCTGACTGGAGGATATATCATCCAGGATTCGAAGGGATTTATATGGGTGGCTACATTTGGCGGTCTTAACAGATATGACGGCAACACTTTTAAAGTATACAAACATGATGATAATGACAGTACCAGTTTAAGTCATGATGTTGTGAAATTCTTATTTGAAGATAAGGAAGGTTTTATTTGGGTAGTTCACAACAGTAATGCCGAGCTGGACAGATATGATCCTTTGACCGAAAAGTTTACGCATTTTAGGCATAACCCTAATGATTCAACCACTCTTAGCAGCAATGTGATCTTTCATATAATGCAGGACAAACAAGGAAATATATGGATATGTACCAGCAATGCACTTAACCTTGTTGTACAAAAAAAAGAAAAGGACCAAGTTGTCACAAAATTCAAACGCTATTATTATCCTCCAAATACAAGTGGATTTACAATGACTTATGAAGATAAAAACGATCAACTTTTATTGTTTTCGCAACAACTTTATTATTTCGACAGAAATACAAAACGTTTTGTTGACGCAAATCTGAACCTTGGTTTAACAGAGGCAATATCGATAGTTGAGGATATAACCGGGAACCTGCTGATAGGCACTCGAGAAAGTGGAATTATCAGAATAAGATACAACAATTCTAAGGAGACCTATAGTATAATAAATCCAATTGAAAAATTAAATGTGGCTGAAAAGTTCAGGGTCATTTTATTGACCGATGAGAAAAATAATATTTGGATTGGCACGCGAGCAAAAGGTTTATATCGGTACAACCAGGAAAAAGATCAATTGAACTACTTTTCGAATAATGAATCTGATTTAAATTCAATAAGTGAAAATTCGGTTCAATCGCTCTGTATTGATCGTTCAGGAGTACTTTGGGTTGGAACCTTCAGCCAGGGCTTATGCAAAACGGATTTATTTAGAAAAGAATTTTATCACTATAAATCTGTCCATGGGAATACTAATTTGCTCAGCGGCAATCTTATGGCTGCTATTAGCGGAATACATCCTGATGAAATATGGGTAGGTCTTGATGGAGGTGGAGTAAACAGGTTAATTTTTAAAGAAGATGAAGAACCCAGGATTATTCGTTACAGTCATGATCCCAATAATCCAAATTCAATTGGAGGAGATTTTACAACTTCTCTTATACAACGTAAAAATGGTGATGTTTGGCAAGCTGCTGTTGGTGGATTAATGTCAAGAATCACCCCCGGGAATCCAGACTCTGGAATACCGGATAAAATAGAAGTAGATACTATAGCAGGATGGACATTTTCACTATTTGAAGATAGTGACAGTATATTATGGGGAGGTACCTATAAATCAGGATTATGGCAATATGATGATATTTCGGGAGAATACACTTATTACATGCATGATCCGGCAGACTCTACCAGCTTATGCGATAATATTGTTTGGGCAATTTATGAGGATAAGTATAAAAACATATGGCTTGGTGGAAATGGAAAAGGATTGAGCATTCTTCCGGCAAATGAAAGAGAATCAGAGAATCCGGATTTTATCAGTTTTAAATATGAGAAA
>CAYQDZ010000145.1:0-7898 GCA_964416375.1 uncultured Bacteroidales bacterium | reverse complement strand
AATTCTTGTCATAGGATTAATATTAGTTAGTGATTAATTTGGTTCTAAATAATTATTAAGTTAAGTATGAAAATTAAAATTCAGGTGTTTTCTGATGACATTATCTGATTATTTTTGCTTGATAATAAAATCAAGATCTGGATTGATTTTTTTTCAGATTGCTATTTATTTGAAAGTAATAAAAGTATTTATAATAAGCTATGATAGCTTATCCATGGGTAACATGAAATGGTTTTACAGTAACATTTATGTAATTTTATTTCCGTTTCTTGTAACTTGAGAACACTGTTCCGTATAGTTTCCGGATATTAACCGGTTTGGGGATGTCATTTGCACTAATGTTTTTTCGCACTCCGGGCAGGCCAAAAAGAAGGAATATTTAATTCCCTGAAGCCTGTTCAGCGTAAAATAGTTTTTATTTCGGCATATATTTCAGTTTAATTTTTTCATAGTTATTTTTAGTCATATGTTACAAATACATTCATTTTTCAGCCTTTCTTTGAGAATGCTTTAACACTTAGTGTCATCAAATATTTTTCTGCGAACATATTTATTATATTGCTTTGTTTACGATGAGGAGTGCCTTGTTCTAAAAGCTAACTGTATTTTAAATACATGATAAGTTCACCGCCCTTCTCAGATTTTACAATCAAATTCTGAAAAAAAGTTTGCTGTATATATGAATGCCTAAAAAGGTTATTGGCCGTATTTGTTTGGAATTAGTATTTTACAAATTTCTTTCGAATCTCAGTTTTTCAAAATGATTATCCCCCAGTATTGTAATAATTTTATATGAAGGATCATAAAAAAGATTACAATTGTTTTGATTTTGGTATGAGCTCATAATATTATCTTAGGAAGTATTAATTTGTGGAACCTTTCCAAAAATCCTTTGCGAGAAATGATACAGACCAGGTTTCCAGATTGACCGGTCATGACCTTTATCCTCCTCGATCAGCTAATAATGTTCGGTATCATTCTGGACTAAATAATTATGTGTGTATTCAGATATGAAAATTTGCCCATCAGTACTTCCACACGATATCCATAAAGTGTCAATTAATGAAGTATCCTCTTCCATATTTGGTATCAGGGAATCTGCTGGATAAGTATTAGGTACCGGCGAATACGCTCCCACCTATGCGAAGGTATCGAGGTGTTTAAACCCAAAATTCAAAGTCTGGCCCCCTCCCATTGAAAGTCCTGCATTGGCGCGTGCTTTCCGATTAACTTAATAGTTAGGTGTCGAGAATTATTTATGAGTACCAGGTTATTATCCCCATGGTAACATGTTCGCAATTTGACTATTACCAACTGTTCTAAGATCGGAATCTATTTTATATTTAAAATTTTGAAACGTATTTCAAATTCATCCAAAATATTTGAAAAGATGTTATAGAGAAGAATGATATACTGCAAAGTAATGAAGATTTGCTCTTTTTAGGATTAAATTTGTATTATTTGAATATAATGTTTTATTTGGTTCTATAATTACTATTATCTCGATTGTATACTTTTTCAACTGTAATGTAGAAAACCTATCATGAAAAGATATTTATTGATTTCAACAGTGATATTAGGCTTTACATTCTATTCCATCAGAGGTAATAATATTGTAATACAGGATATTAATGAGGAGTTTGGTTTATCCAGGAACAGGGTTAATTGTATGGCCCAGGATTCAAAAGGATTCTTATGGTTTGGATTGGTTAACGGTCTCTACAAATTTGATCTCAATGCATTTACAAAATACAAACTAAGAAAGAACAATATTAGCGGATTTCCTGAATCAGATGTTAAAGCTATTGTTGAAATAACTCCTGGTAAACTTTTGATTGGAGCTAACAAGGGACTTTTTATTTTTAGTATTGAAAAGGAAACCTATGATACAGTAAACTGTAAATCCACCATTCCTTTTTCTGATATACATGTACAAAGTATTTGTGTTTCTGATAAAAATAGTGTTTGGATTGGCTCTGATAGAGGTTTAATGAATATTATCATTAAAAACAGGGATAATTTAGAATTTGAATTAGTAAGAACATTTAATACATCCAATTCAGGCCTGATCTCGAATAAAGTACAGGAAATAAAAAAATCTCCCGATGGAACAATCTGGTTTTTGACAGGTGTCGATATGGGTTTCTTTAATGTATCGAGTCAAAGTATCAGTGTTTTTAATACTTGTGGAGCCAATACTTCTATTTTTATTGATAGTAATATTATTATTCAAAGTTGCTATGGAGGTGGAATCTTTATTTTCAATACAGAAAATCTCACCTATGAAAATATTCATCTAAACGAGCAATTAAGAGATACCAAGATTAGATATACACATAAAGATAATGCCGGAAAATTTTGGCTAAGTATCTCAAATGTTGGATTATTACTTATGGACTCACTAACCCAAGAGGAGAATATTATACTTATTTCCAATAAGAACGACAAATATTCAAAACTAAACTCCGATGTTATTTATGAAATTTATGAAACAGATGATGGGGCAATATGGCTGTGTACCGAGGAAGGCATCAATTTAATCACCCTTAAGCAGGCTTTTTTTCATACTGAGTCATATATTTCAAAAATTAACCAGGGATTTCCTATAGGAGTGAGAGCATTGTATAATTACAATGACTGTGAGTTTTGGATTGGTTCAGTTGGAGATGGATTGTTCAAGTATGATTTCAAAACTCATTCCATTACCAACGTCCCACTGCTAAGCCAGGGTAACCAGATTGGACTTATAATACAGGCTGTTATTGAGGATACCGAGGGGAACCTATGGCTGGGTACTGAAGGAGATGGTGTAATCAGACTTTATATGGATAATAATCATCAACCAACACCGGGTCTTATTAATTACAGACAATTTCCAAATTCATTTCCTGAGAATTCTATTAATAATGACTTTGTAATGTGTCTCCTTGAAGATAGAAACAAGAATATCTGGATAGGAACCTGGTACGGACTTAGTTTATTTAAAAATTCAGAATTGTCGAAAGTTGATCAAGCTCAGGCTAAAGTACAAAACTTTCTTTACCATGAAAATGACGCCTCTACATTAAGCAATAATACAATCATGAGTTTGCTGGAGAATGATAATGGGACAATTTGGGTAGGTACGCTTGCAGGAATAAATAAAATAATACCGTCGAATAACACTTATCGGTTTGAGAGTAACTTTCAAAATTCACAAGGGGAGTCACTTACAGGAAAGCAAATATTAGATCTTCACCAGGATTTAGAGGGTGATATCTGGTTTTCTACCCAGGATGGAGGTTTAAGTCTGCTGCATGTGAAAACAGGCATTTTTGAAGAATATAATTCTTCTAATGGATTTCACGACCATATAGTCAATTCCATTTCACAAGATTCGCTGGGTATTTTATGGTTAGGCACGAATAATGGCTTGTGCAGATTTGATCCTAAAAGTTACACATTCAACATGTATTATACCGAAGATGGATTATTGTCGAATGATTTCTTCTACCGATCCAATTGCGAAGCTCCTGACTTATTGTTGTTCGGTGGAAATAAGGGTATAACCTATTTTAATCCCTATGATATCATTCCGAGCAAAATTGAACCAAATTTGATCTTTACTAATTTTAAACTTTTTGATGAGCAAGTGCCAGTCCGCCAAAAGAAATCTCCATTAAATAAACATATCAGTTTTGCAGATGAAGTTACTTTAAAATACAATCAAAACTACATAACAATTGAGTTTGCAGACCTGAACTTCAAACACCAGAAAGAGATTTTATATTCATGTATACTGGAAGGACTGGAAAATTCCTGGAATAAACTGAATCATGAACGTAAAATTTCCTACACCAACCTCAAGCCTGGAAAATACATCTTCAAGGTAAAATCATTTACATCAGGACAAAAATCGAATATTGCGGAGATTTCATTGCCAATTCATATTAAACCACCCTATTGGAGAACTGCTTTTGCATATTTAACCTATATCATCCTGATTACTTTAATCATTATCTATAGTTATCGGTATTTTTTAAATCAAGAACAGAAAAAGCACTCCCTGGCACTGGAAAGAATGAATGCTAAAAGAATACATGAACTGGATATGCTGAAATTGCAGTTTTATACAAATATCAGCCATGAACTACGTACTCCTTTAACTCTAATCTCCGCTCCTTTAGAATTATTGATCAGTGGAAATATTGATAAAGATAAGACTCAGTCTTATTATCAATTGATTCATAAGAATGTTCAGCGACTTAAAAGGCTCATTACTCAATTGCTTGATATGCGAAAAATTGAAGCGGGTCATCTTAAAATAGAGTGGTCACAGGGTGATGTGATTGATTTTATTAAGAGAGTTTATGCAAATTTTGAAATCCTTGCAGAGAAGAGAAATATAAATTTTACTTACCAATCATCAGTGGAGAGCCTAAATACCTTTTTTGATGCCGATAAAATGGAAAAGATTATTTTTAATCTATTGTCAAATGCATTTAAATATACACCTGACAAGGGCAATGTTACCATTTCTATTTTGAAACAGGATGAAGCCACTGATACAGCAATAGAAACTACTAATTATTTAATCAAGATATCTGATACCGGTTATGGTATTCCACAGGAATCAATAAGGGATATTTATAAGCCCTTTCACCAGATAAAAAAGAATAAGCCCATTGGAAGTGCGGGAAGCGGAATAGGCCTTTCATTAACAAAAGAGCTTGTTGAATTGCAAAATGGAGAAATATCGGTAGAGAGTAAAGAAGGTATAGGCTCAGTTTTTACAGTAAAATTTCCGGTTGTGAAAGAAATACCCGCTGTAAATGCAGAATTACAGAAGAATTCTGAGGATATTTCAAATGATAATGATATAGATGAAAACAGTGACGAAAAAAAAGCTTCTGTTTCCAAATCGCTTATATTAATTGTTGAAGATGATAAAGATTTAAGGGACTTTATTTGTGGTGAGTTGGGTAAGAACTACACTATATTGGAATCATCAAATGGCAAAGACGGTTTGAAAACAGCAATTGAGAGTATTCCCGATATGATTCTAAGTGATGTAATGATGGATGAAATGGATGGGATAGAAATGTGTAAACTAATAAAAGATGATATCCGAACAAGTCATATTCCTGTCATTCTGCTCACAGCAAGGTATTCAGAGGAAATAAAACAAAATAGCTTTAAGATAGGAGTTGATGCTTATATCACTAAACCATTCAATACAAACTTGTTGCAAACAAGGATAAGAAGCCTGATTAAGCAAAGACGCAACTTGCGAAAATTGTTCGGGAATAGTATGGACTTTGATTTTTCAACTATTGCAACGAACAAAACAGATGCAAAATTCATTGACAAACTTAACACTAACATCGAAGAAAATATTGACAATCTCGACTTTAATCCGGTTGCACTGGCATCTGAAATGGCTATGAGCAAAATGCAACTCTACAGAAAAGTAGCAGCAATGACAAACCAAACAGTTTTTAATTATATCCGCACAATACGCATGAATAAGGCTGCTCAATTGTTGGTTTCTACCGATATGCAAATAGCCGAGGTTGCCTATAGTGTTGGTTTTTCTGAAGCATCCAATTTCACAAAAACATTTAGCAAGCATTTTAATCTGACACCCAGTCAATTTATTAAGGAACAAAGGAATTAGTCTATTACATTATCCATACCCACTTTTCACTGCATAGTAACTATACTAAATAAATAATTCAATATAAGATATTTCTCGAACCTGATAAATTTCATGGAAAGTATCTCTTTCCCTTACAATTAACTACTTCATGTTGCAAATGTTACTCCTATGCCATTTTCTGTTACGCATTGATAATCACATCTGAATAAATGCGGGATAAATTTGATGCTGTCATTTTGTACCTAAATCAAAAGAAAATAATATACTGTTTCAACAAACTCAGATTATATAATTGTTTTATCTATTGATCACAGAAATGAATACTAAAAGCAAAACAGTTTCAACACAAATACTAATACCGTAATGAAGAGTAATAAAACAATAAGTAGTTTTTCCGTAATTCTGTTAATTAGTCTTACGGTTATACTCTCTCAATTATCCTGCTCTGAATTTAAAACGGGTTCGTCTAAATTAGCCGTGGCACATTTTGATTATTTTACTTACAAAGGGACAGACAAGTTTTACGAAAACAATCCACTTCCCGGAGAAGATTACTTTTACAATCCAATTATGCCTGGCTGGAATTCAGATCCTAGTATTTGCAACAATGGCGCAGATTATTTTCTAGTTACATCTACTTTTATTTACTATCCTGGTGTACCAATTTTCTATAGTAATGATCTGGTTAATTGGAAACAGATAGGTTTTGTACTAGATCGTCCTTCGCAATTGAACCTGGATGGTCAAACAACAAGTCAGGGTATTTTTGCACCTACAATAAGTTATAATCCACATAATGAGACCTATTACGTGATTACTACCAACATTGGTGGAGGTAACTTTTTTGTTAAGACTAAAGATCCTTTTGGTTCCTGGTCTGATCCTGTTTGGTTACCCGAAGTGCATGGAATTGATCCCTCTTTCTTTTTTGATGAGGATGGCAGGGCATATATTCTTAATAACGATGAACCGGACGGACCGCCTAAATATAGTGGGCATCGGGCTATACGCATCAGGGAATTCGATATTGAAACGGAAAAAGTAATCGGACCGGAGAAAATCCTTATTGACGGAGGGATTCGTCCGGAAGAGAAACCCATCTGGATTGAAGGACCTCATATGTATAAAATTGACGGACATTTCTATCTCATGTCTGCCGAAGGGGGTACTGGTCCAATGCATTCAGAGGTTATTCTCAGAGGAAGTACTCCAATGGACAAATTCATTCCCTGGAAAAAAAATCCGATACTTACCCAACGGCATCTTGATCCAAAGCGCAAGGATCCCATAACATGTGCTGGTCATGCCGACTTAATCCAGGATGAAAAGGGCGAATGGTGGTCGGTGTTTTTAGCTTGTCGTCCTCTCAATAATCAGTTTGAGAATCTTGGACGCGAAACTTTCCTCATGCCGGTAAGGTGGAGTATGGATAACTTTCCTTATTTAACAGAAGGAGTAGAAGAAATTCCAATGATTGTGCAGAAGGAAGGGATTAAACGTGATCCAAATGCTAGGTTTGGAAACTTTGAGATAAGAGATGATTTCAATTCTCCAAAACTTCAAATGGAGTGGTTTACTTTAAGATCAGCAGCGAAGGATCTGTATTCATTGGAAGAGAAAAAGGGCTTTCTAACGTTAACATGTTCTGATATCAATGCATCAGAAATAAAAACCCCTGCTTTTGTAACCCGAAGAATTCAGCATCATGAATTCGAATGTGAGACAAAAACTCACTTCTCTCCTGCCGATGATATGGACGAATCGGGTTTACTTCTCTATAAAGACGAGACTCACCAATACTTTCTTTCAGTTAGCAAATTTGGTAAGAAATATAAAATTAGCCTTAAAAAGATTTCCGAATCAGGAGCAAATGTTCTAGCCGAAAATATTGTAAAAGCTAAAAAATTTGAAAAGTTGAAGGTCATCTCAAAAGGCAAATATTTCGATTTCTACTATACATTGGGAAATTCGGATTGGAAACTCCTGATCGAGAACGTAGATGCATATTATTTATCCACTGCTAACTCATACGGATTTACAGGTACTACAATAGGGTTGTATGCTGCAAGGAGGTTGGAAGAATAAAGTCTGCTACTTTATACATACCATAAAGTCCCTGATCATTAATACAAGCAGCCTCTCCCCTTCTCTAATTTTGTATTTTAAGAACTTTATTACTCTAATAACGACCGAACCGTATATTCAGACCAAAGACTACTTTAATCCCGATGAAAAATCGGGACACTTACATTATGCGACA
>CAYQDZ010000144.1:5393-7916 GCA_964416375.1 uncultured Bacteroidales bacterium | reverse complement strand
TAATTCTTCCTGCTCCCAGCAACCAGCAACCAGTAACCAGTAACCAGCAACCAGCAACTCCCCCATTATTCATTATTCATTCTTAATTATTAATTCTTCCTACCCCCCGGCAACCACTCCCCTGAATAACCGGATCAGATCCATTTCAGCTTTTGCAGCTGTTGCTAGTATGTCATCAATGTTTGTCGGTACAAGATTATCCGGATCACATTCATCGGTCAGAACAGAGATGGCAGCACAGGGCAGGTTCATATGATTTGCCACAATGACTTCCGGAATTGTTGACATCCCTACGGCATCGGCATAATTACGAAACATCCTGTATTCGGCCCTGGTTTCAAAATTCGGACCTGCAACAGCCAAATACACTCCCGTATGAAGCAAAATATTTTCCTTTCGGGCAATTGCCTGAAATTTCTTCCCCAATTCTGCAGAATAGGGACGGAGCATATCCGGAAACCTCGGACCCAGCTCTTCATAATTTTTTCCTCGCAAAGGATTATCAGGCAGAAAGTCAATGTGATCATCAAGGAGCATCAGAGTACCTTTTTTATAATTCAGATTCAATGCTCCCGCTGCATTGGAAAGAAGCAGATACTGAATACCCAGAAGCTTCATAACCCGTATCGGAAACGTAATTTGTTCCATAGTATAACCTTCGTAATAGTGAAAGCGCCCTTGCATAGCAAGAATCATTTTTCCTTCAAACCTGCCATAGATTAACCTTCCCTGATGAAACTCCACGGTAGAAACCGGAAAATGAGGGATCTCCGTATAATCAATGGCAACTTCAACCTGTATTTCATCCACCAGCTTACCCAAACCTGTGCCCAGAACAATTCCGATCTCAGGCGAATCAATTCCTTTTGATCTCAGAACCTCAACGCTTTCATTTATCTTGTGTATCATAATTTACTTGTTCCTTTCAATTCAAGAATTAAAGATTCTGATCCAGACAATATACCAAAAACCACTGTCCCTTTATGAGTTTGTACCTGCACTGGAAATCAAATCCGGAATTCGGTATGTAAATTCGCTCAAAAACCAGGGAATCGCCCTTGTTAAATTCCACTGCAAACTCACTTGTATCTACTTCATAGACTGTATATTTCAATAGTTGCCAGCGTTTTTTATTCCATTTCCTTTCCTTTTCGCCATCGTAGCTTCCTCCTTCAAGCGGAAATTTAATTCTTTCCAATTGAAAAAGGCTGTCAGCATGAAATTGAATATAAAACCGGTTAAAATCTTCGGTGGTATTGTTCCTTTGTCCTTTTTTCAAAGAATGGCACGAAAGCACCATTAAAATTAGCAGAATAAATAACGCAATATATTTCATGATCTATTTGGATGGATAAGGATTCATGTTGGTTGACTCAATTGTAAATCAACGAGTAAAATATCTTCTGCAAATTAGATATTTTTAATCCTTTCTCAAAAAGGATAGAGGTTTTATTCGGTAAGCATTGGTACTTCAACAAATAGAATTTCGGTACCTGTTGAAGAAGATGTTATTCTCACTTTATCGTTTGTATCAGCCAGGATGGTGTCTCGTTCATGTATTGTTTCACTCCCGATTTGAATTCTTCCCTTTAGCAGAAAAATTAAAACTCCATGATCTTCATAAAACCGTTTATATTCATACTTGTTGCCTTGATTCATCTGTACCCTTGATATAAAGGCCTGCTGATAAATCCATAAGCTATTCTCCCTCCCATCGGGTGATACAAGCAACTGAAGCTTATATAAGCTTCCCTTTTTATCGAATGCTTTTTGATCGTATCTTGGCTCAACATTCATTTTATCAGGGACTATCCATAGCTGCAAAAAATTTACCGCTATGTCTCCCGGGTTCATCTCGGAATGATTTACTCCGGTACCAGCCGACATGACCTGAACTTCATCCTGGGTTATGATCCCATGTATTCCTGTTGAATCTTTGTGTTCAAGAGAGCCTGATAAAGGAATGGAAATGATTTCCATATTTTGATGAGGATGGATGCCAAATCCATTTTTTACCTCCACGATATCGTCATTCAGAACACGAAGTGCTCCAAATTGAGTGCGTTCCCGGTTATAATATTCGGCAAAGCTAAATGTATGATAGGTTTTTAGCCATCCATGATCATTATAACCCCTGTCTGTCGATCTGATAATTTCCACTGGTCATGTATTTGTCAGCCTGTGAATCCAATATTGGTATGCGTTCCGTCACAATATGGTTTATTGTTTGATCCTCCGCAACGGCATAAAGCAGTCATACCACTTTTCAATTCTTCCGTTCCATCTGTACCTGTTACCATTACGTTACCCTTTATTATATAAGGGCCTTTCTTACTCACCTGAATGTTAACATCCGTTTTTTCCATTTCAATAGATCTAAATTATGAATTCTCCTGTTAATTCAACCATATAACCAGTCATATTCAAAGCTTTTACAATTAAATGTTTGCTCATGCCTATAACCCTGTGTTCATTTTTTTGAACTTTGTACTGTTATAACAACCAAAAACTTCATAAGTTTAA
>CAYQDZ010000144.1:0-5293 GCA_964416375.1 uncultured Bacteroidales bacterium | reverse complement strand
TTAAATTGAATTGTTGTAAGAATTTAATAAATACTTGTATGCCTGTATTTGCAAAACCATATACGGCATTATTTTTGTAAAATATAGTTTCAAAACCCAAATGCTATGTATCGTTTAACCGGTTTGCTTTTTATTTTTAGTCTTTTTTCGTTTGGATTGCAGTCGCAGGTATATATTGAAGGCATAGTTAAAACTTCTTATCCTGATTACAAAACAGGCGATACGGCCACATTTGCCGGGGCCACAGAAAAAGGGGATAACAACCGACTGTATTATATTCTGAAATCATCCCATGATCTTATTCCTGCCGATGATGTCCTCCTGGTACTCGATGGTGTCGATTTTTGGGATATTCAGCAATTTTATTATGCCTCTTACGATATCATTTCCAAAGGCTGGCAAACCAATATAAGAAAGGAACTCGAACAAAAAACACTTTCTTTGCTTGCCAAACTGGAATCAGAAAACAAGATCTATGAAGATCTGTTTGCTGAAGACTATTTGCAAAGGCTAATTCAAAAAATACATCATCCTGAATTTTCAAAAGGCCGTAGTCAGTTTATGAATATTAAAATTCTAAACTCTGATAAAAAAATTTGCTATGCTTTTGACAACGGAACCATTCTGATCTCAACAGAACTCCTTGCAGACACGGAAAATGAACAGCAATTGCTCCGTATCCTGACTGAAGCAGTTGCTCATATCTTGCTTAACAGCAACATCGATCATGTAGATAAAAATTCACAATCAGATTACGGGCAACTGGGTGCTGTATATTCTCAAAGCACAAAAAAAAGGGTCCGTCTCATTGCTGAGAAATATTTACGCTATTATGAAAAAAGAAGTGTTGCAGAGCCTTATTCCTCCCAAATTACTTTTTTCAATTCCATGGCAAGTATAATTGGCTACACGGCATGGCAGGAATACTATGGTCAGCAATACAAAAAAGCATTGCTAAATATCAACAAACTGGTTGAGTATGAAATTGCCAATAGTTCAGATTATTTGCTCCTTGCAAAAATATACCTTAAACTATCTCATTCTGCCGAGGCAAATCAGAAAGCACTGGGATTTTTGAAAAAAGCTGCCGAGTTGGAAGATCAGCCCCTGCCTGACATTTATTCGGAAATGGGATTAATACAAATAACAGAAAGACAGTTTAAACAAGCAAAAGAATCGTTTAAGAAATACCATGCAATGGTAGTGGCAACAAAAGACGAAAACAAACAATATTGGGCCCTAAAGATGATAAACACCTGCAATGTGTTCATAAATCTTAGTGAAACCAGATACGCTCCGGCCGACAGCCTGGATGTCAAGGATATTCAGATCATAGAATAAAATACGAATGGTTGAATTCCCTTCGGTGAGCTCACAAGCTAGGTTGTTTACCTGTTAAACTGATGAATTGATTAAATGATTGTGGTTATTGGGATGCCGGGTTATTTTGTTGTTTGTGTCTGATCCTGAATTCCATATATCAAAAAATCTCCTGATGTCCAATATCCAATGCCCAATGTTGAATATCCAGGTGAAATGACATCCATTCGTAATTGGAAATTTGGATACCCTTTGGTCACCCTGAGCGTAGTCGAAGGATGTACAGCATTGTTTATTTCCACATTTCGACTACGCTCAATGTGACAACAAGAGTTGGAATCAATCAAATAAAAAATTGGTATGTGTTTTTATTATTATACGTTGCTAGATAGACCAGATTACCGCGGTCGTCCTTCGTCCTTCCTCGTAATGACGGAAAAGATTACGTCATTGCGAACAAAGCGCGGCAATCTATCTAATAAAGTGAATATTGGCCCCTACAATTTGTTCCCGCGACTCGTGTTTTTTTCCAAAAATATTTCAATACCAAATATCCAATGCCCAATATCGAATATCCAGTCGAAATAACATCCATTAGCTATTGGAAATTTGGAGTTGGAAATTGGTTATTCAAGATATAAAATACAAGTCTGGCACAGAATTTGTATTATTACAAACAACAGTTCTTCCTAATATATACTTGATAGCACTTCAGGGCAAGCCTCGTTTATACGGGGCTTTTTTATTTCTATATAGCGTCTGCAAGAGAAACCCAATTTCTTATTATACTCTTAGTTTTTTTGCAAGTACTATTTACAGGTTTATCATCCGAAGGCTGGCAGACCTGTCAGATTTCTGACTCCCTTCATGGTTTCACTGGCAATATCAGACGCTTTTTCCGATAAGCTTACGGCTAATTTTTCAATGGAAGTTCTATCGGCCATCAATTCTTCCCTTTTCTTCCTGATGGGTTCGGTAAGCTCAACCAATGCATCAGCAGTTGCTTCTTTCAGGTCTTTGTACCGGAGGCTGCCCGATGTATAATCGTTCATCAAAGAATTGTATTCCGGTTTTTTATCGCAGGCTTTGATCAGGTTAAAAAGATTTTCTACCCCCGGGCTCATTTTATCACCCTGATCCCCTCCCGTATCTGTGACGGCCGACTTGACTTTTTTTCGAATGGAATCTTCTCCTTCAAATAAACTTACATAATGTTTCTCTCCCAAACTCTTACTCATTTTTTTTGATGGATCAGCCAGGGAGGTCAGTTTTGGTATTTCCGTAAGCAAAGGCTTTGGTTCGGGAAAAAATTCTCCGAATTGCCGGTTAAAACGAACAGCGATGTTTCGTGATAATTCAAGATGCTGGACCTGGTCTATCCCTACAGGAACAAAATTCGCCTTGTAAATGAGTATGTCGGCAGCTTGTAAAACAGGATAAGTAAAAAGTCCGGCAGAAATGAACTGGGTTCTGGTGTTGCCCTTAAGTTGTTCCGATTTGTCTTTAAACTGTGTCATTCGTGATAATTCTCCATAGGATGCAACACAATTAAAGATCCATGTAAGTTCTGTATGCTGGGGCACAAGAGATTGTATGAAAAGTACCGATTTTTCGGGATCAATGCCACAGGCTATCAATTCTGCCACCATCCGTAAGGTATTTTCTTTCAGCTCTTTTGGATTGTATGGCATGGTGATGGCATGAAGATCAACAACACCATAAAAACATTCGTATTCATCTTGTATTCGTGCCCAATTCCTTACAGCACCAAAATAATTCCCCAAATGAATTTCGCCGGTGGGCTGTATGCAGGATAAAACTCTCTTTTTTGACATACTGTATTAATATTATCTCATGTTTAAATTGGACACAAAGCTAAAAAATGTTACGGAAGGAACATGAAAATATTTTTTCCGGATATAAATCGGTATGTTTATTTAGCAAATTCATCCTGCCATAAAAAGCTTTGGCCTTTAATTCGACCAAACGTTTGTCAGATAATTCCTTTAACTTCGCCGCACTCACTATTCTCAAACAGGATGAGCACGCGTCAGAACAAAGTATCAAAACAGGTACAAAAAGATATTGCAAGCATTATACAACAGTATAGCAGTGATATGATTCCGGGTAAAATGCTTACGGTTACCAGTGTTCGTATCAGTCCTGATCTGGGCGTGGCAAAAATATACATCAGTGTTTTTCCTTCCTCCGATAGCGACAAAAACATTGCCCTTCTGAACCAGCATAAAAACATATTCAGGAATGACCTGGGTAAAAAGCTGCGTCATCAGCTTAGAAAGGTACCTGAAATTATCTTTTACCTGGATGATTCGCTTGACTATCTCGACAACATTAACAAGCTTCTTAAATAGTATTTAATTTGAATTTTCCTTTTTTCATAGCACGTCGTCATGTATGGGCCAAGAAATCGCACAATGCAATTAATATTATTGCGGGCATATCAATCATTGGCATTTCGGTAGGCACCATTGCTTTTATTACCATATTATCTGTATTCAATGGTTTCGATGAAGTGGTGTGGGGCCTGTTCAATTCTTTTTATGCCGACCTGGAAATCCTTCCAAAGCAAGGAAAAACATTCCATGTAGATCATGAAAAGTACCATCAAATTCAGAATCTGGATGGAGTACTTGATATAGGAAGTATCCTGGAAGAAAATGCCCTGCTAATATATGGAAGCAGGCAAACTGCTGCTACCGTGCGTGGTGTGGATTCAAACTATGCCCGGATAACCGGAATGGATACCACGGTGGTAGATGGCGAATTTGCACTGTACAAAAAGAGTACCCCCTTTGCGATTGTCGGTCGTGGTATTAAGTATACCCTTAACATGGAACTGGAATTTCGTGATGTTTTAAAAATTGTAGTGCCCCGCCGGACTGAAAAAATATCAATGAACCCGAATCGCAGTTTAAATTCAAAGTTGATTCGTCCTTCGGGATTTTTTATTTCACAACCTGAATTAGAAATCAAATATGTTATAGTTCCTTTAAAGTTTGCTCAATCGCTGTTTGATTATGAAGATCATGAAATATCGGCACTGGAAATTAAACTGATGTCCGATGTCAATCAAAGCCGGATACAAAAAAGAATTCAGGAAATTGTCGGAGATGATTATGTGGTGAAAAACCGGATACAACAAAATGACTTGCTGTACAAAACCATGAAATCAGAAAAATGGGCCATCTTCTTTATTTTGTTTTTTATCCTTCTTGTTGCTTCTTTCAATGTTGTTGGCTCCCTGACCATGCTGATCATTGAAAAGAAGAATGACATTCAGACCTTAACGTATCTGGGTTCAAAAATGCAAACCATCAGAAAGGTTTTTTTAATCGAAGGATTGATTATTTCTTTCCTTGGTGCAATTGCCGGCCTGATCATAGGCAGTCTGATATGTATTGCCCAGCAGCAATTCGGGTGGGTAAAACTGCAGGGTGCAGGATCCTTTGTGATTGATTCTTATCCTGTCAGGATATTGTTTACGGATATTGTACTTGTATTGCTTGTAGTTTCTGCCATCGGATTTGCTGCATCCTGGTATCCTATCCGGTTTATCACCCGAAAATATCTTTCGAATACCAATTGATGTGAAACCGATGTAAAAAAAGGATCAACAATCTAATTATCAGAATAGTTTTATTTACTCCCTCCAGATATTTAAGTAGAATTATAGTCAGTGTATCAGAAGGACAACTCTTAAGAATCTGATCAGGTTCCTGGAATGAATTCGATAGGATTCGGTTTATTACCCGAAAATATCTTTCGAATACAGATTGATGTGAAACCGATGTAAAATAAGGATCAACAATCTAATTATCAGAAGAGCAACCCTGACAGGGTATGTTTTACTGTCAACATAACTTGGTCGCTTCGAACATAACTCTTCAGATTACCCACCCTGTCAGGTAGGGTGTTCAAACATTTAAATTTATCCTATGCTGCATTTAGTATT
>CAYQDZ010000143.1:0-7982 GCA_964416375.1 uncultured Bacteroidales bacterium | reverse complement strand
AGGATAAATTTAAATGTTTGAACACCCTACCCAGAGGGGCGAAATATTGGTAACCCCGGGTGAAACCCGGGGACAGGATGCAGGAAGTAAAATGTTTCATCTGCCAACTTTATTCAGTGCATTATCTTTACATGAAACGTAAACTGCCTGCATTTGAATATGCTTCCGCTCAGCCTCATCATATGTGGAATTGTGTAACCGGTGAACTGAGATTTTAAATAAGCTTGATCTGTTCTTTTTCGTTATTGCGCGCGGAATGAAATGAAGTGCGGCAACCGAGTTTACGAGCTCGGCGAAGCCAATCTGGCCAGATTTTATAACAAACTTGATGTGTATTAATATAATTCATTTCACCATTTCACCGATTCACCAATTCACCGAATAATCATTTTTCTTTCAAATCATACATTTCTTCTTTGCCCCGGATAACATCATGTTTTTTTCTTTCAAAAACTAAAAATTTTATGTAATTATCGTTTTCATCCATAATAAATTCCCCTGTTTTCATTCCGTTCCGTGAATAACGAAACTCTTTTATTTTTGGAACAGAATCGGAACCATACCTCCAAATTTCTTTTAAGACTTTGTTGTTTTTCTCCTGATACTGATATTCCACCTGAATTTCTTCACTTTCACCCGAAAAATACATATTTCTTATTTCTGATCTCAGAATATTTCCATTTTCCATGTGAGATACCACTTCCTGTTGTTTTATTTGATTTGCACTGTAACCTTTCCTATATTGGGTAAGTTCTGTGTTTTTATTCTCCTCCTGTGTGTAAAACGTTCTTTCCAGCCATTTTTTCCGGTGGTTAAAGATTTCTTTTTTTATGAGCACAGTATCATTGTACCGGTGTACAATTCTCTCGCTGAGTTTTATGTTATCGTTGATTCTTTTGTAAACATATACTTCCGAAATGAAATGGTTTGGTCCGTAACGGTATCTTTTGATCTCCTGTATTTCATCGTTACTTCCACTGAAGGTTTCGACAGAAATAAGCTGTTCGTTGTCATAGATGAAACCAGTATACTTTTCTATTCTCATCAGTGAATCACTGAAAAAGATCTGCCTGATCAGTTTGCCCTGTAAATCGAAGGTTTTTTGTTCAATTACATGCTTACCGGAAGTTCTTTTCCCATCGAGTATCTGGTATTTAAATGTATTCTCGGCAATAATGGTATCAGGCTGCGCCCAAACAGTGCATTCAAATAATACCAGAGCAATTAAAAAAATGGAATGTTTCTTCATATTTTAATGTTGTTTGCAATATTGCAGGCGCATGTCTGAGGCCTGCTTGTTGCCCATTTCAGCGGCCGTCTTCAGATCCTTACACCCACCGGCAAAATCATTCATGCTTATTTTCTGAACGCCCATGGCAAAATATACGTCAGAAGATTTCATACCAAGTTGAATGCATTTTTTCAGGTCGTTTATAGCTTTCTGCGGCTCCTTCGTTAAACCATAAGCTATACCCCTGTTAAAGTAAACATCAGGCCGATCAGGATCGGTTTTTAATGACAGGTCAAAGAAAGCCAGTGCTTTCTTATTGCTGTTTTGCATCATTTCCACGATCCCCAATAAATAATATGCGCTTGCAGTATGTTTCGATTCGGTATCGGATTGAATGCAGTTGTTGAAATACTTTTTTGCTTTTTGTGGCTGATTTGATTTCAGGGAAGCCAATCCTGCATTGTAATTTGCTTCGGCAATCTTATAATTCAATTGCAATGACCTTCCAAAATCGGCATTGGCCTTTTCATAATCCTCTAAATTTGCATACGATTTTCCCCGGTTAAAATAAGCTTCGGCAAGTTGATCATCCAGGGATACAGTACTGGCAAAATCTGTTACTGCGCCTTGAAAATCCAGAATTTTCATTTTAAAATTTCCGCGGTTCAGAAATGCCTGAACATTGGAAGGATCTAAGCTTAAGAGCATATCATAATTTTCTATGGCAGCATTAAAATCTTCCAGTTTGCTTAGCACAATGGCCCCCTCTCTCAGAACATCAATGTTTTCCTGATCCAGGTTAAGTGCTTTTAAATAATCATTGGCAGCACCATCGAGATCATTCAGATTTGCCCGTGTAATACCACGATAATAATAAGCATAGGAGAGGAGACTGTCTTTTTCAATTGCCACGTCAAGGCGAGCCAAAGCTTCTTCAAAATGATCTTCCATTACCAACATCTGACCTTCCAGGGCATATGCTTCGGGGTGGTCAGGAGATAATTCTGAAAGTTTGTTTAAACTGATTCCGGCGTCTTCAAACTTATCCTGTGCGAGTTGGGATTTTAGCAGATTGATCATTGTTAACGAAGAATTTCTTTTCCAGCTCAGTGATTTTTTAAAATATGTTTCAGCTGCCTGGTAATCACTTGCCTGGTAACTATCAAGACCTTTTTGGTTGAATGCATCGGAAACCGGGTTTCTGATCGAAAAATAAGCGACTATCAACAGGACAATAAGAAGACAAACCGATACAAGTATTTTTTTATTCATAATTCACTTTTATTTTATTCCATAGAAAAGATACAAAAAATGAATGAGATGAAAAGCCGGGGAAATAAAAATTGATCATCTGATGTGTAAAAAGAGATGTGCTTTGATGTCTGCACTATTTCTTTGGATTTAAACAGGCATCTATTTTCGATAGCAGGTTTTCAAGGTCCAGGGGTTTGGTAACGTAATCATCACATCCGGCATCGAGACATTTTTCTCTCTCATTTGCCAAAACATAAGATGTTTGTGCTATTACGGGCATCTTGGGATTCAGCTTTTTGATTTCATGTACAGCATGGTAACCATCCATTACAGGCATTTGTATATCCATAAGAACAATATCCACCTTTTCTTTTTTGAACAGTTCAACGGCTTCTGCACCATCACTGGCCCGAATGATCGTGGCTTTTGTTTTGACAAGACATGATTTGAGAACTTTGAAATTCAATTCTTCATCTTCAGCAATAAGAATAGTAATTGTTTTCCAATTGTATTTTTTACTCAGCAAAGGATTTGAAACATAGGGCTTTTCGTTTACCACATCAACGCATCGTAAACCTGTAGCCGGAACAAGCATGGTAAATGTACTTCCTTTTCCGGGTTTCGACTCAACGCCGAGTTTCCCGCCCAACAATTCTGCAAGATTCTTTGATATGGTGAGGCCGAGACCCGTTCCCCCGTATTTGCGGTTCAGGTCAGAATCAATTTGAGAAAAACGCTCAAAAATAGACGATAGCCTCTCCTCCCGAATTCCTATACCTGTATCTTTAACATAAAACAATATTCCTTTGGCAGACTGCGTAAACCCAAATTCAACAAGTCCTTTTTTTGTATACTTGAATGCATTCTCCAGAAGATTGGTCATTACTTGTCGTATTCTCATTGCATCCGTATTGATAATATAATCTTTTTGTGAATCAATATTCAGGATAAGGTCTGCCGGATAGTTGTATTTCAGTTTAAGCTTTATAAATACTCTTTTGAGCTCTTTCAATAAATGAGAAATATTTATGGGATTAATGGAGATCTTTAATTGTTTGGCTTCTATTTTGGCGGTATCAATAATATCATCGATCAATCTCAACAGATTATCGCCTGCATTGGTTATATGATCGAGGTACTCGTCTTTTCTTTCCGAAGTTAATTCAGGATCTTTCAGAAAATTGGCAAATGCAATGATCGCATTCATAGGGGTTCTTAATTCATGCGACATGTTTGCCAGGAATGAAGACTTCAATTTATCTGATTCTTCAGCAATTTTGCGTTCCGTGATTTCATTTTCCAATTCCCTTGTTTTCGCGTACAATGAATTCTCCAGATCGAGCTTATGAGAGACTATCTTTATTGCTGAAGCTTTTTTCTGCAGGTATGCAATATAGATAATGACCAAACTCACAAGGAGTAAAAAAAGGATGATCAGAAGAGCTATCTTTTGCGTTTTTTGTTTTTTCAGCTGTGCATTTGATTCAATGATTTGTTTTTCCTGTGCTTCCAGGTTATACAAAGCTTCAAGTTCGGCGATCTTTTCTTTTGACTCAGTGGAGTGAATGGAATCACGCAATGTTGTGTAATCTACATAATATTGAAATGCTCTTTCGTAATCCCCGGTTTGCTCTGATAGTTCAGTCAATGCATTCAGGTTCGACATGATCCCTTCAGGATTGTTCAATTGTCTGGCTTCATCCAGGCTTGTGTTATAATAATGCTCTGCATTCCTGAACTCCTGCAAATATAATTTTGCAGTACCCATATTATGCAATGCCCACATTTGTCCTAATTTGTATTGGATCCTGTCGAAATACTCCTTCGATTTCCTGAAACTTTTAAAGGCCTTTACATGATCTCTCTGGTTGAGCTGAATGAGGCCTATGTTGCTAAAGGTAATAGCAATATTCTGTGTGTCTGATAATTCATGATACATATGGATAGACCTCGAGTAATAGTCAAGTGCTTTTTCGTAATCATCATTCTGGTAATAGATAATACCCAGATTTTGATACAAAGCTGCTATGTTGGTGTCGTTTTGTATTTCTTTATTGATTTCTAAGGCCTTGTTGTAATATTGAGAGGCTTTTTCAAGGTCTTTCAGACTATGATGTACCAATCCGATGTTCTGGTATGATTTAGCAATACTTTCAATATCCTCTGTAACTTCAAACAAATCAATAGCAGACCGGAAATTCAGGCTGGCCTCATGATATTCCGCAAGAAAATAATTGGTCTTGCCCAGAAGAAGATAGATTTCCCCGGTAATTGCCGGAGTATTTTTATCGTAATATTCCAGCGCGTCTGCTAAATACTTTTTCGCCTCATAATAGTCCTCCAATTTAATTTTAGATTCCCCCATGCATTTATTAGCGAGTGCTGTTTTTTCTCCCCACCTGTTTTGTCCTGAGATCTGTTTAGCTTTTGATGCAAGAAGAAAAGCCTTTGAAGGATAAGAATGTATGGAAGCGATAGCCAAATGCAAGAGATAATCTACACTATCCTGAAGATTTGTGGGATTGTTCCCTGTGTTAAAACTATCTGCATCAGATATTTTATTGGCACTTACACTACCGGCACAGAGACTAAGAGCGAATACAAAACAAACAATACGTGATATCACAGATCGACAATAATAGCAAATTTGTGTTTTGATAATTTTCAGAGGCCGTGATATTTATCAACAAAAGGCATTATTTTTCGACAGGTATAACTACCGGAATGAAAATTGAAATTGTTTATGGTTCCGGAGAAGTTTTTACCTGAACTGCAATTAACGTATTGATTGTTTTTCTGTTTATCAGCGAAAAAAAATAGATAAGGGTATTGCAACAGCATTGATAAAAAAGATGCAGTGAATAGTATCACTGCAATCTAAACGTTACGGGCATGGACATGGAAACATTCACTTTACGACCGGTCTGCATTCCCGGTTTCCATTTTTCTGATTGTTCGATAGCAGCAATCACCTCTCTGTCAAGAAGCGGGTCAATTCCCCGTAGTATTTTTATACCGATTACATCTCCTTTTTTGTCTACTACAAAGCTAACATAAACTGTTCCTTCCAGATTGAGTTCAATGGCTTCCTGAGGGTATTTTACGATCTCCTGAATGTGGTTGTGAAAGTTGATTAAACCTCCTTTTCTGTATTCAGGCATATCTTCTACAATAATAAATGTGTCTTCCACCGGGTCTTCTTCAGGAAGATCAGGGATATTGTAAACAAAATCGTCAGGATCGATATCGGTATTCAGGTCAATATCCGGATCAGGAAGATCTACGTTATTATCCACGATTTCAATTTGAATAGCCTTGGGCTTTTTCATCTCTTCCTTTTTTTCGACACGGGTGATTTCAATCTCCAGTTCCTCGATGAAAGAATTATCCAGGTAACTCAAACTATTGCTTTCGCGTTTTTCCAGTGTGTTAACCTCAAAAGCCAATAGCATAAATGCCAGAGCAATTGATACTCCTATTTCAAAGAAAAGAGGTTTTTTCTTTTCAAGGTTTGCTTTATTTGATTTTTTTGAGATCATAATGGTAAATTTTAAGTTTTACATCTTGTTGTTCATATATAGGATGCCCGGATACTAAAAATTCCATAAAATTCGGCCCTGTTTTTTGCATTATCCGGAATTAGCAGTCTGTGGCGCGATTGTTGCGTTCTTTGTAATAAGGGATTCATACTTCTGATGGTTATGAAACAGAGGTTTATTTTCATAAAATCTGATGTGAAGCATTGTTCGGCAATGCCTGATATAGATTTGGTAAGACATTACAAGAAATTCCAAAACAAAGAAGTTTTAGGGGAGTTTTTTAACCGGTATATGCACCTGGTTTATGCTGTGTGCATGCGTTATTTGAGAGATAATGAACAGGCCAGGGATGCGGCAATGGAAATCTTTGAATCCCTTACAGAGAAACTTTTGCAATTTGATGTGAAGAACTTTAAGGGATGGATATTCAAGGTAAGCAGGAATTACTGCCTGATGGAGTTAAGAAAGAGAAAAAGAGAAATTGACATTGACAATGTAAAAGTTTTTTCAGATCTTGATGTGGAAAATTCTCTTATTTTGCATCCTGATAAAGAGGAAGATATCGCGGAGCATGAGATAACGGGTTTTCTTGAACAATTAACAAATTGTCAGCGCAGATGTCTGGAAATGATGTATTTTCAAAATATGTCCTACAAGACCATAGCATTGGAAACCGGCTATACTGTAAAACAAGTGAAAAGCTACATTCAGAATGGAAAGAGAAAGCTTAGAATCTTAATCAAAGTTGGAAAATGACCGCTGGAATTCAACATATAGATCTGTTTACAAGCCAGGGATGCCTTTCGCTTTCTGCTTTAAAAAAAGGGATGAGGGGAGAGCTTTCCGTGGAGCAGAAAGAAAAAGTGAATACCCATCTTCGAACCTGTGAGCTTTGCCGGAAAGCATTAGAAGGGACCGGATATTTTGATGATGCAGGGGATTTTGATCGCGGCATAAAAGAATTGCGCAATAAATGGAGTCACAAACATACTACAGGGAAGCATTTCATCAGGCCGATGAACATTGGCCTGGTATCTGTGGCAGCAACAGTTTTATTGTTGATAGGCATAAGCTTGTTCTATTTTGTAAAAAAACAGATCACTCCTGATTATTATGCTGATATTCTGAAACACGGGATCATGATAGACAGTGCTCTGGCTCAGGTGCAAATTCATCCCTTTGCAGGGGATCAACAGCATATGAAGTGGATTGAACGGGATCAGGAAACGCGTAATACCTTTGTATCTGACAGCAACAACAGGATATCAACAGTCCCGATAGGCAGAATTGATAATACGAAAGTATACGCTCAGGCATTGGCTCCTGAAACATCAAAATCAAAAATACTTTCTGCCGGAAACCAAAACTTCCGAAAATCGCATCTTCGTTATCCTTATGTTGTCATGAGCAAGCCGCCAACCTATCTGAATTTGGAAATGCCTGCTGAGGAATATGAAAGGGATGAGTTATTTGTCATTGTAGAAGAAATGCCTGCTTTCAGAGGTTCAGACCTGTATTCTTTTAAAGATTATATTCAGAGAAAAATTAAATACCCTCAGGAAGCCATTGAAAAACATATTTCAGGGAGAGTGTATGCCCGGTTCACCATCAACCGCTCAGGAGAACTGGTAGATGCCGGAATCATAAAAAGTGTTCACCCTGTTTTAGACCGGGAAGTATTGCGGGTACTAAACGATTCTCCTCTTTGGCAGGCTGGCAGACAGCGGGATAAGCCGGTACATGTTTCCATGATTATGCCGGTCGATTTTTATCTGTATGAGTATTAAGTTTCGAGTTTGGAGTTTAGAGTTTGGGGTTTGGAGTTGGGAAGAAGGAAGACGAGAAAGAGGGAAGATGGGAAGGGGGGAAAGGTGCTGGTTGCTTGTTACTGGTTGCTTGTTACTGGTTGCTTGTTACTGGTTGCTTGTTACTGGCTTTGCTCACCGAAACTTTAGTGA
>CAYQDZ010000142.1:0-8062 GCA_964416375.1 uncultured Bacteroidales bacterium | reverse complement strand
TACTGTTCCCATAATACAAATAGATTAAGGTATTTACAGTAGCTGACAAGGAAGGAATTCTTACCCAACCAACAAATTCACCAGTAGAATTATCATAACTTTCAATTTCAAAATCAAGTGTTGTTGTGCCATCAGATGTAGTAAAATCAACATCATAACCGTTGATATTCTCAATATATCCGCCATTTGATGTATGTGCTAAGTTTGGGTCTGTAAAACTTACTAACAGGGGATAATTTGTAAGAGCTGTTGAACCTGGTACTAGGCTTTCATCCACTTCAATTGGCTTTCTATATCCATAACCTGTAAGCCACTGACCATTTGCCTCATTTACAGACAAAAAAATCAGAAAAAATATCAATAAATAATAAAATGAATTATTTCTTCCGAAAATAAAATTCATTTTTTTATGCGTTGGTTTCATGATATTCATTAACTCTTATAGATGATTTATATCACCTTTTACATTGGAAATGAGGCTTTTGTTACCTTTTTTATGAAATGTTTGATAAATGGTGAAAATATGCCTGTGAAAGACTATTATAAGAAGGCAATTGCAATAGGAATAATTAGAAGGCCTTAAAATCAATTGAAAATATATAATTTTCAGTGTATTTGAAAAAGCAAAACAGATTGAGTAACATATTCATTTTGAATTAGTTGCTAAATTTGTGAAAACAACAGGTTCCAATAGAGCTAATAATGTGAAAAACTAATAGCTTGACCTTTCCCAGATTAAACAATTATCCAATAGTTTCGTAGAAGCCTAATGACCATGAGACTGTTATGTCTGATAGTATTATTTGGAATTATTTTTAACCCTGGTCGCGGCCAGAGTAATGATTCATTGACTTTAAACCTCAATATCTATCACCAAAAGGGCGATTATTATTTGGATAGGTATGAATTTAAAAGAACGATTGTATTTTACAATCGGGCCTACAAAAAGGACGCAAGTGATTATTATGCAATATTAAAAAAGGCAGAAGCCTATTCAAGGCTTAATCTCACAATACAAGCAGAGGAATGTTACAGGATAGTTCTTGAAAGTAACCAAGAGGTTGAAAATGAATACTTGCTTAAATATGCACTGGCTCTCCTGGTAAATAAGAAATATGCAAAATCCAGAATATGGCTTGATAAGTATAATCAATCGGTTGAAGACGATATCAGGGGTGAGAATTACATAAGTTCAATAGAAAATCAGAATAAACTATATAAAGATTCTACTATACAAATCATCGAGAATTTAAATGAACTAAATACAAAAGAATCTGAAATAAATCCTGTCCCCTACCAGGATCAAATAATCTTTGCCTCATCAAGAACCAATGCCTTTGATGCAATCAGCAATGGATATTACGATATACTTTCTGCGAATTATTCTCCATCGGGAGAGTTCATTAAAATAACTTCTTTTAATAACTCAATAAATTCAAGCTTTCATGAAGGCCCTTTAGCCATCAGCGGAGATCAGTCTTTGCTTTTTTTCACACAAAATATTACTGAAAAGGATAGTCGGAACAAAGTAAAACTTGGCATATATAAAACTTCAATGCCTCAGGAAATAAATGATCGACTAAGTTTAACAGCTATTTACATTGATAATTTTAAATATAGCATTGGTCATCCAACAGTAAATTATGATGGCACTGTCATGTATTTTATTTCAAATTCAACCGATGGTATCGGAGGTCTTGATATCTATAAAAGTAAGTTCACTGATGAGAAATGGACCTATCCTGAAAATCTGGGAAATGTTATCAATACCAAGGGGGACGAAATGTTTCCATTTATTTATGATGATACGGTATTGTATTTTGCATCGGATGGCCACGGTGGATTAGGCGGTTTGGATATATATAAAGTAAATCTCATAAAAGAACCTCTTCAGCTTATCAATCTTGGATACCCTATTAATTCACGGTTCGATGATTTCAGTATTTTTCCGCAGACAGATGGTAATACCGGTTATTTCTGTTCAAACAGACATGGAGGAGTTGGAAGTGATGACATCTACAAATTTGACATACTCAATTTTAAAGTAAAAGGGTCTATACTGGATGCAAAAAACAAAGCCATATTGGAAGATGCAAAAATAACCGTGCTTATGAGCAACGGTGAAGAATATCTGGTCTCGAAAACTGAAAATGGCGATTTTGAATTTAGCATAATACCGGGCCAGAGTTATACGTTGATTATAGAGAAAGAAGATTATAAAGCTGAAGAAATATATTTAAATGAAGATGTTACCCTTGAGCTGAGAAAACAGATGATGATTGAGCTTGAACCTTTGCAAAAGACTGAAATAAAGCTCGAAGCAGGGCAAAAATACAATTTCGCATCCGGAAATGATTCTTTGGACCCGGAATATAACATTGACTTAGATCAGATTGTATCAGACTTTAAAGGAAGAAAGGATAGTACTTCGGATATAAATGTGCTGGATAAACAAATGACATTCTCTGAAGGCGGGGTTTATTCCATGCAGTTGATTAAAGATCCGGGTATTATCAATCCTGCAATTGGTGCTCCAAAAACCTTACTCTTTATTAACGCAGATACCTTAAGTGTAACTGATGACTCCATGTTGGTTTCATTACCAGGTGAGAATGAAACCTTCTTTAAATTACAAACCGATCTTGAGCATTTGTCAAATAATTTTGCTCCCGAAAACTATTCTTTGTTTATCGATAAGAGCCTGATTTTAACTGAAGAAGCAATTGTGTTATCAGCAGAGGAGGAACAAGCTCTGAAAGAACTGGAATGGTTGATGAGTTTAAGCATTAATACAACAGATACAGAGGAGGAAGACTCAACCATTCAAACAATTACAGCTGATGGCTTTAGTATCATTCCGCGTCCGGGTTATACATTGAAAGTTGGAAGGAAGAGTAGAGGTGGTATTATAAAAGAAGAGCTGGAAATACCGTTGACCGGCGGTGTAAAATATAATTTCAGTTCCAATCCTTATGCTACGCTTAATTACCGTGGAAAACTGGATGCTCTGTTGGAAGACAGGAAAGGTATTGAAGTGAATAGGGATAGGGCAATTGATATCTCATTGTTGTCAAAGGAGCTTAAAATCGAAGAAGGTGAGGAGTTTTCCTTCAGTCTCCTTCCGAATAGCTCAATAGTTGATGCTAAGGTTGTGGATCATGGTATCAACTCAACCATATTTTTGAATAACAGGAGTTTTGAGATCACCAGTGATGAAAAATTTCAGATCAATGTACCCTATACTCCGGATAGGAAAGTTAATATCAATACCGATATTGAATACCTGCAGGAAAACTTTGAGGCCAATGAATACTCACTAGACATGGATACCATTCCTTTCTTTTCTGAAATACTGGTTGATACCACAGGATATTACAAACGTTTTGCCGGGGACAAAATAATGACTTTAACTGCAGAAGAAGAACAAACTCTGAAAGAACTTGAATGGCTGATGAACTTAAGCATAAACACAACAGTCAAAGAGGAAGAGGATCCGACAATTCAATCCATTACATCTGATGGTTTCAGTATTATCCCGCGTTCAGGCTATACCTTAAAAGTGGGTAAAAAGAATGCATCCGGTGATATCAAGGATGAATTAGTAATACCATTGACAGGTGGAGTAAAATATGACTTTAGTTCAAACCCTGATGCGCTGTCTGCTAATCGTGCCAAATTAGATGACCTTATTGTATCTAGGATAGACGTCGATGTGAAGGCTGAATTAGCTATTGATATTTCAATGCTGTCAAAGGAACTGGAAATTAAAAAAGGAGAAGAATTTTCTTTCAGTCTGCTTCCTGACAGTGCAAGCTTGGATGCAGATACATTGAGTGACACTATTACTTCAACGATCTTATTAAGCGACCGGACTTTTGAAATTACCAGTAATGAAAAATTTCAGATCAATGTACCCTATACACCAGATCGGAATATGAATATCAATACCAACATTGAATACCTGCAGGATAACTTTGAGGCCGATGAATACTGGCTTGACATTGATACCATACCCTTCTTTTCAGAGATACTGATTGATACAACCGGCCTTTATAAACGTTACCAGGATCCAGCATTTGAAAAATTGGATCACCAGATTATTTCTTCCATTGACAATGAAGAGACTGATTCGGATATCATATATCGTTTGCAAATTATAGCATCGAGAAAACCTGTACCAGATAAAACTCTGATGAAAAAATATACCGGAGATCTTGAAATCAGGAAGTTTGAGGAAGATGGCTGGTACAAATACTATATTGCAGAAGCCCCTACCTATTTCGAGGCAAAACAAGTTTTAAACGAATGCGGTGTAAAGGGAGCTTTCATTATCGCTTATGATGAAGGCATTAAGGTGCCGCTTAAAGATGCCATGTCCAAACAATACAAGGAACGTATGGCGAAAAACGGACAGGCAGTTGGTGATTCTATACTCAACATTGTAACAGTTAATTTTGAGTTTGATAAATTTTCACTGCGTCCCGATGAAGCAAATTACTTGCAGGAATTGGTAATAAAAAAAATGAAGGAAATAGATAAAGCTTATGCCACAGTGAATGGACACACCGATATTAGGGGAAGTGATTTTTACAACATAGGTTTAGCCAATGAAAGAGCGAAATATGTAAAATCGTTAATGATTAAAGCAGGGATAGATGAAAATCGGATTAAATCATTTTCATTTGGTGAAAGTCAGGTACTTAAGGCCTGCGAGATACCGGATAACTGCGATGAATCTGTTCACCAGGTAAACAGAAGAGTGGAAATTGTGCTTTTTTTACCTCTGGATTAATTCATTTCCAGTAATATAAAATCTATCAAGCTTCTATCTCAATTATATAAATCAATAAGTAGCTTGATTTGTTGAAACTTAAAGTTTACTCGTCACCCTGCTACATGCCTGTCCAGCAGTCAAGCTATTGATCCCCATCTGTCGGGATTCGTTGGTGGTCCGCGTCAACCGGATGTCGGGACGTGTCAAACATTTGACTGATTTATCCGGCGTTAGTGTGAAGTCGTCAGCCATCAAACCGGATGGCTGTGTCAGACCACCAGGGAACGGTGAGAGATGGGTCAGCTCGTCAGGCTGAAAGCCTGAACCCTTCGTCAAATGAACGATTTCAGAATGTTTTCGGGTAAAAGATGATAATCTTTTCACTATCAACAGTGAACATCAGGCAGAATTTCCATCAAAAAAGAAGAAACTGCAGACACCGCCGTCAAATCTTCCGGCTCATTCGGGGCGTTTTCAGGGAGCGCCTTTATTTTTTTTATTGTGGGGAAGATAGGTTTTTTAGTGGATTTTTTGTTTGGTGTGTTGGTGTTTGGTTCTTTTGCAAAAATTAGTGTGTCCCGTAGAGCGCGAGATGGCAGATATTTCCGGTGCCGGAGATACCGTAATAGCCATTACAGCGCTGGCAATAGCCTCTGAACTGGATGCTTTTGAAACCGTAAGCCTGGCAAATCTTGCAGGCGGACTGGTATGCGAAAAAGTAGGGGTCATTCCTATTACTCCTGAGATGCTTCTGAATGAGGAGTTTGAGTTTTGCTAGTCTGCAATCATACTGGATATAGAATAAAATATGCCCTCTAACTGAGATTTCAGCGTTTTTGTGTTGAACAAAATTGGTCCCTTATCATTTCTATGTCATTTACTTTTTATCTAATGCTATGATTGTGTGGATGGTCAGGCTGTATTATTCGAATTAATCCTATTCCTAAGTTTAATTATTTTTTCGTTTACATTGTTTTGTAAGGATGAAAGCTTCGTTCGCGTTTGTTTATTTGTTTTAAGCAAAAAATTCTCTATTCGTTTAATGATTAAATCATTATTCATCAATATAGTTGAAGCAATCTCCTGACTTTCATTTAAAAATTCTCTCGTTGCTTTCATCGGAGTTGTCTTTGAATATTTGATCGGGTGTTTTAATCCCTCAAGTAATACATACTTGATCCTTTTGCCTTTTGATTGAAAATAAAGATTAATGAATGTTTCAACACCAAACCTGATTTCTCTTATATCATCCAAAATGGGCAAAATATCTTTTTTCATCAATGCTCTTTCTCCTGTTAATGATTTGAATGGGTTTATCCGATAATCAATAAAAGTTTCAGACGGTTGTCCCAACACCATATCAGCATTTTCACTTAAAATAGGATACAATATATCTTCAAAATGTTCTTTGGTGATATTTGAAACATCTGCATCAAAGAATAGTATGATTTCATTATATGCAATTTCTACTCCGTAGGCCATGGCCCAACTTTTACCCATGTTTTCAGGTATTTTTTCGTAGGTGAAAGAATAACTACTTCGTAAATCGGTTAAAATCAATTCGGTATGATCTGTTGAGCCATCATCGATAACAATTACTTCGCTGTCGGTATTCATTTCGCAGCAGGACATAACAACATTGGCAATGGTTTTTTCCTCGTTGTATGTGCAAATTACAATACTTGTTTTCATTTGTTTTGGTATTTGTTGATTATAATACTTATTTGGTTTTTTAGTCGGTCTTAGTTAAAATTTTTTTAGGCAACTATTTTTGGTATCAATACCTGAATGGCCAATTCAAGCTTTTTCTGATCAAAACCCTGATCAGTTTCAATAGAATAGCGCACAATTCCAAAGAAAGCAGCCAGCAACAATTCAGCAAACCAGGGAATATTATCCTTGTCCACATTGACAAACTCACCCGTATCATACCCGTCTTCCAGGATTCTAACCATATATGCCTTTTCGAAGTTCATTATCCGATAGAATTGTATTTGGTCAAATGCTTTATTTGCCAGTTCGTGCTTAACAATCCGGTATAAATTAAGTTTATTAAGAACTTCCTTATGAAATTCCAGAAAGTAGGTCATCACTTTATCCCGAATTGAACTAACTGTGTCCATCTTTTCTTTAATCAAGATCCTCAGACTTTTCAGTTCCAGATCAATTACCTCATCAAATACTTCCTCCTTGCTTTTAAAATAATAGTATAATGTGCTTTTTGCTTTTCCGCATGCAGCTGCAATTTCATCCATTGTAGTCTTTTTAAGACCAAACTGCTGAAACAGTTTTTGAGCCTGTTCCAGTATCTCACTTTTTACTATTTCATCTTTTAATAGTTTCATCTGTTTCGACTATTTTCGTTTTTCAGTAGCAAATATATAGGGAATTTTATTTAATAAACCGAAAAAAGATAAAAAATGTTACACTTTTCGACCAATTTTGTTTTTTAGTAGTTTAAATAAATAATGACTTTTAACGTCTAAATGAAATGAGAAAACAAAATGATCTGTTCGATTTCACTGTTTTTTTATCGGAAGTTGATTACTCGTCTCTTCTCCTGATACCACAGATTAAAATGAAAAAAGACCACTCTAACAAGCGGCCTTTTTCCATTTTAGTCGGGGAATGTTAACACATGTTATAACTGTATTCAAAGAAAGTTTAAAATTTAATCAACAAGATATTAGCAAAAAGTAAAAATTTTCAACAATCGTTGATTTTTTTTAAAATCGGTCATCCCGTCAAGATTTGTGGCTGTCAATGTCAACCTATTGTCGGGGCGTGTCAGCCCGTCAACTGGATAAATGGAATTGCCGTCAATACCGTCAAGGTGGGTGGCGTATGCAACAGATGAGCGTCAGGAGTGGGCAGGAGAACCAGCGTCCATAGTCAACACGGTGTCAGGACGTTGGAAAGCATGTCAGCGAGTAGGCGGATTCATCCGCCGTCAGGACGGACGGGTAAGTCGTGAGGTCGGGAATTGTCAGCCAGCCATCGGGGAACGAGGTCGGGTCGGTCGGCTCGTTTGGCTTGCCTTCGGCATCGTCAGCAGAAGCGTTGAATATTGGATGTTTTAACATCAGGCTTTCAGCCTGAATTGCGCGCCATTCAGCCTGAAAGGCTGATAAAGAATTTCTTTTTGCAGCCCTTCCATGTTCCTTTTCCGTCAACGGATAATTTTATTCGGCTTTTATTGAATCAATTTCCATAAAAAAAGAAGCAACGGCGGAAACCGCCGTTAAATCTTTTGCCCCATTCGGGGCATTTTCGGGGGGCGTTTTGATT
>CAYQDZ010000141.1:0-8072 GCA_964416375.1 uncultured Bacteroidales bacterium | reverse complement strand
CCGGAACGGATCAGTGTCCTGCAGCAGGCGGATATTCTCTTGCTCTGGATTATACCGGAACTATTTCATATCCGATAAGCGTCGATGTTGAATATACGATCAACGGAGCAACAACTACAGCTACAATTTCGGTTGCTACCGCTCTTGTTACGCTTGATATTCCGGCAGGTGTTGGTTTTCTTGCTAACGCTACAACCACAGATGATCTGGCCCGCACTGTTACGATTACAGGAGCGCAGGATTCATACGGTGGCGATCTTACTGTTGAAGCAACGAGTGCACATATGCTATCAGTTTGGTCAATACCTGCAACTACACCAATATATCATGATTAGATATAGTGGGTCTGCATAAACGCAGAGAATACAAAGTGAATACCGCAAAGAGATTTTAGCTCTTTGCGGATTCTTTTGCTTTTCGATTTCTACCATGATTGATTGAATCTCTATGGAGGTTGGATGATACCGAATATTCATCTTAATGATATGTTATCAATGGATATTCAGATGGTATCTGGATGCTTAAGTAAATAGAATAAGAGATTTGCCGGGGAAAACTATGAAGAAATTAGGTATTATATACAGTTGTATTGTTGCGGTCTTTCTGATGAATGGTGTTTGTAAGGTAAACGCCCAGGTCCAGGTGATCAAAGGCTCTATACATCATTATTCAGTGTCTCCTATTCCCGACACTGCGGTCTATGATTACCATTGGTCGGTAACACCCGGTGGCACTTCATCGGACTTTGGTACTGCTGAGACTACCAATGATATTTTATGGGACGGAGCAATTGGCATGTATACCATTACAGTGTATCCTACAAAACCTGTAGCAGGTTGTGCCGGCAGCAACCACACTCTGTTAATTAGTGTGGTTGAAATGAATATTGTATGGTCTTCAATAAGCTCTACGGAATGCCCGAGGACAGATAATCAGACGGGAGATTTTGCTCTTACTGCTGAGTACAACGGTGTGGCAGGTGCATGGAGTTTTAACTACAGCATTGACGGTATGGCAGAACAAACCGTGAATGTTGCTGCAGGTAACATTACAACGGTTACTATTGACGGATTCACGAATGCATCGGTTACATTATCTGAGATCCATACCATTCGTATTACTTCAGTCACTACGTATGATAATCATACGGTCAATTTTACAGGAGCCGAGTTTGATGCGGCTACACGATTGCATACTGTTACAGTTGACCCGACACCTGATACGTCGGGCATAATACAATTATAATATGTTAAGGATCTTTAATCAATACAATAAATATTTATGAAGATCATAACCATTGTTAAATGTCTTTTTTTTCTGGTACTTATGAATGCCACTAGTGCTTTGTATGCGCAGGCCTCATATTCGCTTTGTGCAAACCAGACAGACATTCAATACATGGTTACAGAGAGTGCAGGTTCAATCTACCACTGGACAGTTGAGGGAGGTCAGATTGTATCTGATCCCGGCGCCAATACCATAACCGTAAATTGGGGCAGCATACCAGGTGAATATAATATTTCAGTGTATGAACAAACAGCGACAAGCTGTTTGGGAAATAACATGAGCATTAACATACAAATTAACCCATCTCCTTTTGTAACTCTGGGAACTGTAAAAAATATTTGTAAAGGCGAGCAGTTAGAATTAAATCCGGGAGAAGGTTTTACTAGCTATCTCTGGCAGGATGGCAGTTCACAGTCTACCTACAGAGCCAGTGAAAATGGGATCTACTGGGTAGAGGTTACCAACCAGGATGGTTGTTCGTTTCGCGATTCGGTTTTCCTGATCGCAAATCCACTGCCTGAAATCGATCTGGGTAAAGATACCATGTTATGTGAACTCAATGAACTGGTGCTTGATGCCGGTGTTTTTGACGGAACATATGATTGGAACAACGGTGCAAATTCACAAACTATCATTGCCCGGGAAGGCGATGGTCAAATATGGGTGAGAGTCACTGATGCCTATGGTTGCATTGGGACCGATACTCTTCAGATCTTAAATTGTATTAACCGAAATAACCTGATCATCCCAAATGCATTCACTCCAAACGGCGATGGTCATAACGACTATTGGCTGATTTCAGGTTTTGAAAGGTATCCCAATATATCTGTGGCAATATACGACCAGTGGGGAAACCGGGTTTTTCAATCTGAAATGGGATATTTTGAACCTTGGGATGGCACTTCGAATGGAAAGAAACTGCCCGTGAGTGCCTATTATTATATTGTTGATCTGGGCGATGGCACAAAAGAAATTTTGGGGAGCATTACGCTGATCAGATAATGTCAGATTACTACCGGATAGTAGTTTGTCTGATACAATTGAAAGATTAAAATGAAAATGAACAAAAACGCAAATATAAAGAGTAAAAAATTCATTCACTTCATCATTGGATGTGCTATACTGTTATGCTCAATCATTACAGTTAATGCACAGCAAATACCTGTTTACAGTCAATACACATTTAGCCCCTTTCTTTTGAATCCGGCTAATGCCGGATCTGAAGGCTATACAATATTCACTCTTATCAGCAGGAACCAATGGGTTGGTATTGAAGGCGCTCCAAGATTATATTCTGCCTCTGCACAAACCAGAATTATGAAACGAAGTCATATGTTTGATAATGCAAAGGTGAGAAGAAGAAATAAACATCTGTTTCGCAGCGGAAAGGTAGGTTTAGGCGTTAGTGTACAAAATTTTCACGCCGGGCAGATTGATCAAACCGGAGCGCAATTTACCTATGCATACCATTATAATTTTCGTGGAAAATCACAGATTTCAATGGGTGTATCCTGTGGGTTCCTTCGGTATAAGATCAATACAAGCAAATTGGAATTAACCGACATGACAAATGACCCGGTCAGCAACAACAAAATATCCTATTTCATCCCCGATGCTGATGCCGGTATTTATTACTCCGATCAACAAACATATATTGGCTTCTCCGTAATCCAATTGTTTCAGGCATCAATAAATTTTAGCGTTTATGAAGGCGAAAATTTATATATATACAGGCAGTATTATTTGGTTGGAGGTTATAAATTCAATCTGAACAAAAAGGATAATTTAGAGACTTCGTTTTACCTTAAATTCTCCGAACAAATCAATTTTCAAATGGATGCATCGTTAAAATATATTGTTGGCAATATATTCTGGATTGGTTTGGGTTATCGGTCCGGACGGACTTTCATTTGCACAACAGGAGTTCGCCTTGACAAGTTTTATTTTGGCTATGCTTATGATTTTGGCGCGAAAGGAATTTCTAATTATTCATTTGGCTCCCATGAAATTATGCTGGCAATAAAATTAGGCAACAACTCCCGGCGCTACCGATATCTTGAAAGGTATTAATAACATATCATCAATCCGGATAGTAGAATCTGGCAAAACTTCATAATCAGTAATAAAGTTTTTCGTAATACGAAATATATTCAAATAAGTGAAGCTATTCAGATGAGTAACCCCGTAGGGGTGTAACATTGGTAACCCCGGGTTTCAACCCGGGGTATAGCATACAATAAGCAGATGCGTTTCGGCACACAACCATTTTAAAAGCTCTGGCATTTCACGAAACGTAACCATAAGACTTATGATCAAAGCACATCTTTTTTAAGGTAATAGGACGGGAATATTCATCTTGCTGGTGCAGAATTGTTCATCAGAATAATTACAGCAACATGCCTTGCATGACAAGCCTGCCTGAGCAGGGATGGCAGTCTGAGTAGGAGAATCTGCAAAACTTCAAAGTTAGTTACAAATCCGCACGAGCATGGTATTTACAGCTCTTAAAGAAGGAGGTATCTATTTGAAAAATGCTGATTATTTTAATGGATTTGATTATCAGGATTATTGTGATTTATTACAAGAAATTTCAGAACAACTTGGGCTTAATAATATGCTGGGTGCGGATAGTTTTTTACATGAAATATATTGGAAAGTTAAGGATAAATAGGAATTATTTAATCTGTATAAATATTGTATTTTGAAATTTACACCGAACTGATTTATAGTAATATTGATCTTATTGGACTAATTGATTAAAATATATCATTAATAGCGCATATTATTGATTATATCAGGAAAAAGGCATATTTTTGAAGAAAAACTGCTATGACAGGCATTATTACCGGCGATATAGTAAACTCACGAGCCGTGGCTGCAGGTTTATGGCTGCCGGAACTGAAACAAACCCTGGGTAAATATGGAAAGGAGCCCTCTGAATGGGAAATATACAGGGGAGATAGCTTTCAGTTGGAAGTGCAACCTGAAAATGCATTAACAGCTGCTCTGCATTTAAAAGCTTCCATAAAGCAATTCTCAGAACTGGATATTCGTGCAGCAATTGGTATTGGTGATAAAACTTTTGCTGCAGATAAAATCACTGAATCGAACGGAAGTGCTTTTGTTCATTCAGGAAAGTGTTTTGAGAAGTTGAAAAAACAAACTCTGGCAATTCAATCTCCATGGGAGGAATTTGACTCTGAGTTAAATACTATCTTAAAACTGGCTTCTCTTAAAATAAACAGCTGGTCTTCAGTAACTGCCAATATTATGAAAGGAGCTATTGAAAATCCTGAAGCAAATCAAATACAGCTTGCAGGGTTTATGCAAATGGAGCAAAGCAATATTAGCAGAGGGCTAAATCGTGCAGGCTATGATGAAATAATGGAACTTATTGCACTTTACAAAAAAAATATAAAGTCGTTATGCTAAACTTTTTCATAAAACTTTTCCTGGCAAATCTAATAGTCCGATGTACACTGTTTTTAAAACGGATTCATCAATTAATAATATTTTCTTTTTCAAGCTTCTAAAATCACACCGATTAGTCCATGAATATAATGCGAGAATGGAAGGTTCAATTGACAGAAGAGGAGGTTTAAGATGGGATGCGTTTTCTATAATTAGGATTAAAATTCCTGATATAAAAGAACAAACCGCTATTGCCCAGGTGCTGCAAGCAGCCGATAATGAAATACAACTGCTTAAAACCAAAACGGATAAACTGCACGAGCAGAAAAAGGGATTGATGCGGGTATTGTTGACGGGGAAAAAACGATTAAAATTTGAACCATGATAATCAATCCAAAAGAAACACTTTTTGACCAGCCCATTCTTAAAATTCGTGAAGTTGTCAGGAATGCTATGAGCGAGAAGCTTTGGGGCAGGTCAAAGACGATAATTACCGGCAAAGTGGCCAAAATACTGAAGCAGTCAACTTCAATATCAAAACAAGTAGTAGAACAACTCATTCGGGAGGAATACCTTATTTATAAAAAAGAAAAATTTGGAAAAACAATTCAGTATCAATTAGAAGCAACAGAAAAGGGTCGGCAGTTTGGATTAGCCACAGCCACAGAACCAATCAGCAGGGAAAAAGCTACTCAGCTTTTAAACCAACTGGTAGAGCGGGCTAAAACCATCAATTCAAATAATGAATTGGTCTATTTTGTGGAAAGCATTAAAGTGTTTGGCAGTTACTTGTCGGACAACGATTCTTTGGGTGATTTGGATGTAGGTGTTAAACTAACCCGAAGACTTGAATCAGACGAATTTACACAGCAAAATCAAAAGCGAATAGAATTGGCCAGGGCAAACGGACGTAGCTTTAGTAATTACCTTGATGAAATTGCCTGGCCTCACACCGAGGTTATGTTAATGCTTAAAGCCAGGAAAAAAGGTTTAAGCCTTCATAACGAAGAAATCGACGATGTTATTAGAATAACCAAGACTAAGCTGGTGTACCAGTATGATAAATTATGACAGGAGATTTATTGACAGGGAAAAAAGGTCTGACAACATAGTTAGATATAAAACATGAACAAATACAATCCAAATATCCACCATCGCCGCAGCATTCGCCTACAAGGATACGATTATGCACAGGCAGGATTGTATTTTATAACCATTTGCGTTAAAGATAGGGCCTGTTTGTTTGGTGAAATTGAAAATGGCGTATTGATTTTGAATGAGGCAGGTGAAATGGTTCATGATGAATGGAATAAAATAACAGAACGTTTTCCCAATATTCAATTACACGAAAATGTTGTAATGCCCAATCATTTCCACGCCATCATGGAAATCGTAGGGGCAACCCTTGCGGTTGCCCAAAACGGCACGGTTGCCGCCAATACGGATAATTCAACCATTATAAAATAAAACACGAACGATTTAAATGGTATTCATCAAAACAATGATGTTGGTCATGAAAATGGGCGACCACAAGGGTACGCCACTACGGACAATGAAACGGTTACGAAAACGGGTAAAACCGTTGGCGATATTGTTGGGGGATTTTATCCATATTGAAACTCAAAAGACAGGACAAAAAATAGTTATACCTATTCATTGGACTGTAAAAGCTATTATGGATAAGTACCAGGAGCAATTTGAAAATAGCCTGCCGCCGGAGATCAGTAATGTTAAAATGAATGCTTATCTGAAAGAGATCGGGCAGAAAATGGACGTACTTCATGCTAAGGAAAGCATAATCATTGTTAAAGCAGGAAAAACAGTTCAAAAAAAGCAAATGAAATGGGAGCTATTAACTGCACATACGGCCCGGCGAAGCTTTTCAAGCAATATGTATAAAGCCGGGATTCCGACAATTACAATTATGGGTATCACAGGACATAAGACAGAGAAAGCATTTTTACGGTATATCAAAGTGCCCCCTGATGAACATGCAAAAATATTGATGAGGTATTTTCAGAAACAAAACAGGTTAAAAATCGTATGATTACAAACACTGTAAGTAATAAATTTATTACCTTTACAAATGAAACACAGTGAACTTTTAAGGATACTGAAAAAGAACGGATGGTATGAAATCAGGCAAAAAGGCAGCCATATTATTATGCAGCACCCGACAAAGCCTAACATTATTCCGGTTCCTTACCATGCTTCCAAAGAAGTTAAAAAGGGGACATTGCAAGCTATTTTAAAGCTGGCGGAAATTGACATAAATAAAAGATAACGGACATGAAAACATTGAGCAGGAAACCAAAAATTGAGCTGACTATTATTAAAGAAGATGAGGGCTATTCTGCCGTAGGCCAATGGAAAAACAGGGGGCTTGCAACAAGCGGCGATAATTGGGAACATCTTCAAGAAATGATTGTGGAAATGGTCAATCTTGTATTTGAAGATTTAGGTTTTACTTATACCATCGAAGAAATAAAACTAAAATACGACCTTGAAAGTTTCTTCGATTTTTACAAAGTGCTTAATGCCAAGGCACTTTCTGAACGGATAGGGATGAACCAGAGCCTTTTGGCCCAGTATATCAAAGGCATTAAGAAACCCTCTCCCGCGCAAACCAGGAGAATTTTAAACGGGGTGCAACAAATTGGCCGGGAACTGGCTGAAATAAGGTTTTTATTTTAGTTCGCATGTATTTTGTACATTTTGTAGACGGTGGTGGCAACTGTTGAAGCTGCTCTTGGTGATACATTAAGCACCACTGACCTGATAAGTTTAGTCATTCCTCCTGAGGCTTTGCCGGAAGATGGCACGGTATTTCTTGGTCAGACAGGATACGAGCCTGCAACTGTTCCGAATGAAAATTTGCAGGTAGTTGGTACTCCGATAACAATAAAAATACCCGCCGCAACAATTCGTAAGCCGCTTCAATTATCATTTCCTGCAGGTTCTTCTCCGATTGATATCACGAATTACCATGTTTTTCTTTTTAACGGGAAAAGCTATTTTCCTGTTGAATATTCTTTAGATGCAAGCCGGATTACAGTAAATATTGACCTGACAGACTGGGAGCATACCGGAGATAAGAGTACATCCATTGTATCGGAAATAGTCATTCTCGGATCACCCCTGGCAGTATTCAGGTATGTCTTCGGTGCCATGATCAGCATAGAGAATACAGACAACAGCCTGGTATACAATTATTATACCCAGGGATTTAAAGACCTCGATACAAATTCAGATCTTATTCAGAAGATGAAAAACCTGGAAGAGCCACCCATCCCTTATTTCACCATTGCATGTACGAATCAGCCTCAGATAACACATGCTGTAATTGCCAGTGAATTGCTGGAAGGATATGATGA
>CAYQDZ010000140.1:0-8115 GCA_964416375.1 uncultured Bacteroidales bacterium | reverse complement strand
TTAATTATTTATTTTTGATACAGTATTTTATGATAGAACATAGATAAAAAAAAATTCATCCATTTTTACAAAGTACACCAATTTTAGGGCATCTGCTTCGTTGCGAAAGCCTCGCAGTAAGCTACTACAGCTTCAGCTTCCGACGCCTCGCATCTACCCCAAACTTGACGCATGAATAATGCAGGTTAGATAATAGAACAGGTTCTTAGGAGAAAATGTCAGAGTTTTTTAACAAAAGATAAGATTCCAACGGATTCACCTGGTTTACCTTCTTTGAAAGAGATAAACACATGGTATACACCCGTTTTCTGGCATTTGAAATCGAAAAAAGGAAATTCTTTACCTGTTGCACTAATGTATGTACTTCCCTGCAATACATTCATATCAAAGAGTTGAAGAATGGCTTCGCCTTCAGAATCGGGTGCTGTACATATCGAGAAACGATATTGCGTATTTTTACTCAGAACCATGGAAAATTTTGCTGAAGGAGGTTTTCCTCCCGGAATACCTGCATCAAGCTTTACAATAAAATCTTTTAAATATGTGACATTCCCGGCACTGGCAGCACATTGAGCAACTAACTCAACATTGTCTTGAGCAACCACTTCGCTACCGAAGAAAATTATGGAAAGAAATATATATTTCAGGATGTTTTTCATATCAAATACTGATTAGCTTGTTACGGATTTGTTCTGTTTTTTCAATTATGCTGTTCAGTTTGTCTTCTGAGATGTTAACAGTACTAACGTCTTTTTGAATAATTACCAACATTCCGTCTTCTTCAATAGCTTCTGGTTCTCCTTTCTGGATGGTGATTGTTACATCTTTGAATTCATTTTTGATCAGGTTCAGATCTTCTATAAGCTGTTTGAAATATTTATCAGATTTAAAATTTCCCAGGATGAGCATCAGCTGATCCATAATAATTTTCTGCTCTCCGATTCTTTCAGCGATCTCGGGATGTGGATTAGACTTTGCTACCTGTGTGGCAAGATAAAGACCCTCAATCCATACACCGGTTACCATTAAAGTGCTAAGATTACTGCGATTATTACTCCGGAGGTATTTATCCATCTGGTTAAAGCTATGTACAGATATGTACATAAGAGAGTCAAGGTTTTGATTACTCTGTGCAAGTCTTTTTAAGGTTGTAAAATCGAAAAATTGACCAACTCTGACTCCATCAGCAAGCGTTTTAATAGCAGTGATGTAATCAATAACAGAGTTCGTTTTGTCGTAAATATTCAGATAACCAAGATCTGCGGCAAATACACCCAAATGAAATGCTTGTTGATAACTTGTTGTTAGCTCATCTACATGGTCAGTTGGAGCTAAATAACTACCTGAAAAATCAACATTTAGACTTTTAACAAGTGAAGCCATTTCAACAGGTGAGGAAATATTCTGAACGATATCCTGCATCACTTCTTCAGAAATTTCTAATACACCTTCATTTACAACATCGTCGGGAACATCAAATTCATTTCCTGAGTTTCGATCTCCTCCCAATTTACAACTGAAAAGTAACAGGCTGACAACAAGAAGCGCAAAAATTCTTTTTATCATAGCTCTCTGTGTTTGTTGTTGCGGATTAAACAAATGTAACAATTAGTATAAAGATATTAAAATCTGTTATAGTAAAAATCTATTTTTTCTTTAAGTTTTCCCCAAGGCTAATCAGTTTCCCAAGCGCATTAAAATACAAAAACACATAGAACAATGAAGTAAGCAACCATATTACAATCATATTGAACCAATAGGTATCATAATAATTATTCATAAAGTGCTTTTTGGGAGCAAAAAAATGCGTTCTGAAACTCAATGCATTTGAAGGGATTGGTATCTCATAAACAGGATCTATATGTTGTATCAATTGATGTTTGTATTCTAATATTTTATTCTTTTCATACACTTTTTTTAAGATATCGGCAATGCCTTCATTAAAATATCGATCTCTATATTCGTGATATCTTTCAGGATGGTTTTCAAGAAGATATGTAATTTTATTTTGGCGTCTTCTGTTTGCCAATTGAAAAATAGATGCATAAAAAGCATCAAGTTGTCTCAGGTACATGTTAACATGTTTTGAAGTATTCAGGTTAAATTTTTGCAAACTTAAATTATCAACATCTTTATAAAATACGGGACTGATTAACATTTCTCCATTCTGAGGGTTTCTTAGCTGAATTTCATTCGTTATGAGCTCGACTCGTTTGTTTTCTTTTTTTATTTCCTTTAAAAGGAGTTTAAGATCATTTCTTGTTGCATCAACCTGTTCAATGCTTAGGATTTCCTTATCAATTCTTTTTAACCTGTTTCGCATTTCAGGCATGTAATATACCTTTTTAAAATCAGCCATGCTTTCAAGTCTTTCGAGATCATAAAATTCCTTGGTAAATTTATTGTCCTTGAATTGGTGAACCATCAAAGCTTCATAACCCCACTTCGTCACCATGAGTTCGGCAATGAACGGGACCTTATCGACACGGCCAATTTGCTGGTTTAATTTGTCAAAACTAAACATAGCTCCGCTTAGTATCATCATAGGAATCATGATAAGAGGGATGAGAATATAAATGGTAACTGCAGAATTAAAAGCAGCAGAAATATTCAGACCTAGTATATTAGCAAATGCAGCGGTGGAAAAAAGGGCAAACCAGTAAATGAAGTTCATACCTTTAATTCCCAGAAAACTGTTGGCAATAATAACAAACAGAAATGCCTGAATGGCACTGATAATAAATAAGATAAAGATTTTAGATAGCAAATAACTTGATCGACTAAGATTGAGAAATTTTTCACGCTTTAATATTTTTCTGTCTTTTACTATTTCTTCAGCGCTTACCATCAATCCGAGAAATAGCGCAACAATGAGTGACATGAAAATAAAAATAGGCATGTTTTCATTGACCCTGAAAATATAAATCTTTGAATTTGGATCTTCAATGTATCGAATAAGATAAGAAAGGATAAAACCAAGAACAGGGGCTTCAGTTAAATTTAACAGCACATACTGCCTGTTGCTAATCTTAGATAAAAAATCACGAATACCATAGATTTTCAATTGTGAAAACCAATTTGGGATATTCAATGTTTTTGGCGGTTTTTCAGATATTACATCTATTTCTTCGGGAGAGAAATTAGTCTGGTAGTTTTCTTCCCATTTTTCTGGTGAAACTTTTCGTGTATCGGTATAATTCCCGAACTCATCGACTACATGTGCTTCAATGATATTGAAAAGCAATTCAGGATTCACATTACCGCAGGTTTGACATTCTCCAACTTCACTGTTAATCTGGGCATCCATCTTTTTGAAATACATTACACCTTCAACCGGATTGCCGTAATAGATCATATACCCCCCGGTATCAAGAATAATGATTCTATCAAACATTTTATAGATATCTGAAGATGGCTGATGAATAACAACAAATATCAGTTTCCCTTTCAATGTAAGCTCCCTTAACAGGTCCATCACATTTTCCGAATCCCTTGATGATAATCCTGAAGTGGGCTCATCGACAAACAGAATGGAAGGTTCACGGATTAACTCAAGCGCAATGTTAAGTCGCTTCCTTTGTCCGCCGCTAATCATCTTTTTTAATGGAGAGCCTACCTTAAGGTTCTTCCGATCACTTAATCCGAGGTTGTGGAGTGTTTTATTTACGAGCGTTGTAATCTCTTCGTCAGATTTGTTTTTAAAACATAGCTTGGCGTTGTAATACAGATTTTCAAAAACCGTAAGTTCTTCTATTAACAGATCATCTTGTGGAATGAGACCAATGACTCCCTCGAGCTTATCCTTGTCTTCGTGAAGGCTCAAACCATTAATAAGAACTTTTCCATCAGTGGATTGATCGATTCCTGACAGGACATTAAGTAATGTTGTTTTTCCGGCACCACTGGAGCCCATTATACCTATCAGGCGCCCATGGCCTTCTGAGAAAGTGATGTTTCTGAGTCCAAAATTGCCATTGGGGAATTTAAAATCAACATTTCTAACTGCATACGAGATTCTATTGGAAGTAATATCTGCCATGAAATGCGCAACGACATCACTGTAATAAACAGGTGCACCTTTGGTAAGTTTTACAGTACTGCCGTTGGCAAACAGGTAGATTCTTGAGATATTGATGGGAAGTCCGTTTAGAAAAAGATCTTCTTTTCCTGTGTACTTTAAAAAATACAGATCAACACTGGCAACTCTGAGGACAAAAATATCCGTATCGAGATGGTTTGTTTTTATTCTTTTAGCAAACTTATATCGTTCATTTCTCTCATTTATGATGAGTATATTGTTATCATCCAGTTCAAGAGCTTCATTTTTGATTACAAAAGTTTCAATATTTTTAAATTCCGATTGAGAGATATTGAATACCTCGGCTACTGTATTAATGATAGCCATTCGCTGATCGGTAAATTTCCTGTCAACATTGATAATCTCAAACAAACGCAACAAAACAACAACCTTTTGTTTTTGTGTAAGTGTTTTGTTGATTTTTTTACAAAGTCCGAGGATTCTAACGGAATCTTTTACCGAGGTGAGTCTGCCCTTTTCTTGTTGATCGTCTTCTAATCTTAATCCTGCATGTTCTTCAAATAAGGAATAATATTCGGTTACTTTCTCCGATGTTAGCTGTTGTTGCAAAAATGTCTTCACATATTCAATCTGGGTTGGCTCGACACCCTCATCTTGCTTTGCAACAATAGCAAACAGCTGCATAAGAGCTTTTAAAATTTCTTCACTCATATTTTAGGAGTAAAATTAACCGGCGCAAGTATACTGAGAAGTTAATTTGAATAACTCACTTGTTCAAATGGTACATCTACAATATCCGCATATTCTTCTCCGGCTTCTTCCATATCCTCATCATCTTCAGGGAAATGCCAACGAATAAGAACATCATTTCCTGCCTCATGAATTTCTTCCAGTTTCATTAAAATATCCAGAAGAAGTTTAGATGAAGCAGTATTGAAATACACCAGTTTGAAGTTAAATATGGTTTTTTTGTTCGGATTTTGAGCGTATTCATCTAGCCAGGTAAGTACTGGTTCGTAGAATGAAGTTACGTCTTCAGGTAATGAACGACCTGATACCTCCATGATTTGATTATCATTATCCAGTATAATCTTTGGCGTATCTTCAGTACCTTGAATTTTGATAGTTTCCATAGCTACACTTTTTGTTTAAATGTCATCTCTTGAAATAGTCGAAGTTAATAAAAAGAATGAAGTATCATTTGAGATAGGCAGAAAGTGATATTCTAACTCTTTCCCTGTTTTGCGTTTGATGTCAATAAAACCCAAACCGGCCCCTCCTTTGTCTGATAACCTTCCTTCTTTCATTTGCTTTTTGTAAAGCCCCTTCAGCTCTTCTTTATCCATTTTGTTAATGGTTTCGAGCATGTTGGTTAATTCTTCAATTCTGTCATTATCAACAGCATTGCCAGTAGTAACGCTATACTCATTTTCGCCTTTACTTACCAGAAAAATTCCTCTTCCGGAAAATAAAAAATCACTTGACGTAAAATCATCGGCATGCTTGCTAATATTTTGCAGACATTCGACCATAACATGGAATACTTTCCGTTGAACATTTCCTGGTTCATCGTCTTTCGCCATGTTTGATTCAGTAAGTGATGTAAAAGCTTTAGTAATCTGATGAGTAATTTCTCCTTCATACACCAGAGTAATTTCATGGGCTTTCATGGTTTTATAGAATTCATAAACGAATTCAAGAAAGCCTTTTACATCTTTTTTATTATCCATAATACACCTGTTTATATTTATTCAATTAAAATTCTATTCCTATTAATAATACATCATCAATCTGCTTGTTATCTCCCATCCATTCGTTAAAGTCCTTAGCAAAGAAAGTATTAAATTCATCCATAGTCAAGTTTTTGTTCTCAACAATCTTTTCACGAATTCGTTTCGGAGAATATTTTTTTAATTCAGGTCCGCCAAGTTGGTCAGGTAACCCGTCAGAGAAGAAGAAGACTTTATCTCCCCGTTTGATTTCAAGGATATAGTTTGTAAAATCTTTTTCCAGCTTTTTACGATGCGGAATTCCTCCAATAGCTTTCCGATCGCCTTTGAACTCTTCAAGTTCACCATTCCTTAATAAATAAAGGGGACGATGAGCTCCTGCATACTGCAGTTCTTTTTTGTCGTAATTTATTTTGCAAAAAGCAATATCCATTCCATCTCGTGCCTCGGCTTGGTTATCTTCCTGTTTCAGTGTTCTTCTTACATTGTAATGCAACTCGTCAATAATATTTGAGGCCGTGTGTTCTGCATCATGATCCACAATATTATTTAATAAAAAATATCCGATAAACGAAAGCAAAGCTCCCGGCACACCATGGCCTGTGCAATCAACTGCGGCAATGTAAATGTCATCTCCTTTTTTAAAATACCATGGGAAATCTCCACTAACCACATCCCGGGGACGGTAAAAAATGAATGAATTAGGAATGAATTCTCTCAGTACTCTATTATCAGGAAGGATGGAAGTCTGAATACGTTGAGCATAATTTATTGAGTCTTCAATTTTCCTGTTCTTATCCTGAATTTCCTGTTCAATTCGCTTTGCCTCAGTAATATCATGACCAACAAATAATATGGTTTCAAGTTCATTTTCATTAAATTCGGGGATAGCGTTAAAACTCATAATGCGCTCCTCTTCTTCCGCTCCTTCGAACTTGGCAGGAATTGTAATTTCTGTATTGGTTTTTTCAGGATTTGCCTTTATTTGCTCAATGGTATCGCGAAAATAATTGAAAAGCACCTCTGAAAATTTTACCTCATTAAGGGTTTTATTAATCAAATCTTTAGCTTCTATTCTAGTATAAGTTTCAACAACAGGGTTTGCATAAAAGAATTGCCCGACAGTGCTTAAACGCAATATCATATCGAGTGAGTTCTCTGAGAGTGCCTGCATTTTGCTCCTCATTCGCTCTTCTTTTTCAGCTCTTTTTCTCTCAGTAATATCTGTTGAATTTAAGATAATACCTTTAATAGCACTATCATTCAGAAGATTTCTGCCTGTTGTTTCAAGGAAGATCTTCTGACCGTTCTTTTTCATGTAAGTATATTGTATACTCACAGGTTCGGATGGATTGGACAGCACCTGCTTAAACATCGACCGCATAGCAGTTTCACCTTTGCGTGTAAGTCTGTCCATGTCTTTTCCTCCCATCATTTCTTCAGGAGTATATCCAAGAATCTTTACTACAGAGGGACTTTCATAAGTGAGAACCATGTTTTCATCGTATATGGAAATGATCTCTGAAGCATTTTCCAACAAGGAATACAATCTTTTCTGTGCGTTCTCAACTTTCTGAATATTTGACTCAAGTTGTTCATTGGATTTTTGAAGCTCTTCCTGAGTAGCTCGCATCTCCTCTGCATTTTGCCTAAGCTGTTCTTCATTTTCCTGCAATTCAGCAGTCATTTTTTGTGACTCAAGCAACAATTGTTCAGTACGCTGGTTTACTTTCAGGTTGAATATTGTACGGGCTATGATCTCACCCAGTTCTATCAGCAATCGAATGGTCTGCTCAGGAATTTCTTTTTTGGTGGAAGCAAACTCAATTACTCCCTGAAGTTTTTCATCTGTAATTAGCGGAACAAGAAGAATGCTTTGTGGTTTTTGTTCACCCAGAATTCCTGAAGTGATGGTAACATAGTCATCGGGAATTTCCGTTCGGTAGATATAATCCATTTCATAGGCACACTCTCCAATAAGGCCATGTCCAACTTTAAACTCCTGATTTATAAACTTTTTCCGGTTGTATGCATAGGTGGCAACGTTTCTTAATATTTGATTTTCTTCATCAAAAAGATAAAGAGCACCCTGAACAACATGAATATATTTGACCAGTGATTGAATCACCTCATTTGACAACTTATCAATTTTGATATTGGTTCGTAATATTTCAGAAATTGTATCTTTCCCTTCAGCAATCCAACTTTGTTCAGTCTCTTTTGTATGGTTTGAAATTAAATTCTCCCGCATGACAAGAAGTGATTGTGCGAGAGCATCATTATGTGTTGAGATATCCAATTGAGTATTGTAATTTCCTTCTCCAATCTGATTGGCAAATTCCGCCA
>CAYQDZ010000139.1:0-8206 GCA_964416375.1 uncultured Bacteroidales bacterium | reverse complement strand
GTATCACAAATAAATAATTAAAATTCATTCATTTTTATGAATAATGCAGGTTAGGTTATGGATGTAATAGTCCTGAATTAAAATAAGATATTAATGCTCAATTGTTTGATTCCTGTGTGGGCCAACAGATACAATGGTTACAGGAACACCAAGCTCTTTTTCAATAAACTTGATATAGTTGGTAAGTTCTGACGGAAAATCCTTGAAATCGTTTACATGAGTCAGATTTTTGGACCATCCGGGAAGTTCTGTATAAATTGATTCTTCTACACACGTGATATCGTGTGGAAAGTAATCAATAATTCCATCCTTGGTTTTGTAACCCGAACAAACTTTAATTGTGTCAAAACCTGATAAAACATCGGCCTTTGTCATGATCAGGGCAGTAACCCCGTTCAACATAACAGAATACTTTAATGCAGGCAGATCAAGCCAGCCACAGCGTCTGGGTCTTCCGGTTGTGGAACCAAATTCATTTCCTTTCTTTCGTAATGTTTCACCGGTTGAATCATGAAGTTCTGTGGGAAAGGGGCCACTTCCAACCCTTGTACAGTAAGCTTTGAAAATACCAAAAACCTCACCTATTCGATTTGGAGCTACTCCAAGTCCTGTGCATGCTCCGGCACATATTGTATTAGAGGATGTAACGTAAGGATAGGAACCAAAATCAATGTCCAGCAAAGTTCCCTGAGCACCTTCTGCCAATATAGATTTCCCATTGGCCATTTCCCTGTTGATATAATGTTCGCTATCAATGATCAAAAACTTCTTTATCGTTTCTATTCCTTCAAACCAACCTTCTTCATATTCTTCCAATTTATATTTGAAATCATACATGCTAAGCAATCGCTTGTGTTTTTCCGTAAGGGATAAATATTTTTGTTTAAAATCTTTCGAGAGGATATCGCCAACTCGTAATCCGTTTCTACCGGTTTTATCCATATAAGTCGGTCCTATTCCTTTAAGAGTTGATCCTATTTTTGTTTTTCCTTTAGAAGCTTCTGAGGCTGCATCCAGAATTCGGTGAGAGGGTAAAATCAGGTGAGCTTTCTTAGAAATTAAGAGTCTTTTATCGAGATTAATCTTGAGCTTATATATGGATTCAATTTCGCGTTTGAAAATTATCGGATCTATGACAACTCCGTTGCCTATTATGTTGATCTGATCATCCCTGAATATTCCTGATGGTATGTTGTGCAATACATGTTTTATTTCATTGAATTCCAGGGTATGACCAGCATTTGGTCCTCCCTGAAAACGGGCAATAATATCGTATTTGGGTGTTAGTACATCAACTACTTTCCCTTTTCCTTCATCGCCCCATTGAAGACCTAAAAGAACATCAACTTTCATACGCATAAATTATAATTTTTCATTCACAACGCGCGAAGGTACAAATAATTTCAACAAAAAAATGGCCTTATTTTTCCTGGAAATATCAATTCAATTTTTATGTTGAACCATCTTTTTTCTTCCCGTAAATATAGAGTGAATGATGCGACGGATTGAATTCGTTTAATTCGCAGGCAGTTTGTATAATGTCTTGCATCCTTGGATCACAAAATTCAATTACCTGCCCTGTTTCAACGTCAATAAGATGATCGTGTTGAATGCACTGATATGCTTTCTCAAATTGGGCAATGTTCTTTCCAAATTGATGTTTGATAACAAGATTACAATTGAGCAGAAGTTCAATTGTATTGTATAAAGTAGCACGACTGACTCTGTAATTCTTATTCTTCATAAAAATGTAGAGGGTCTCAATATCGAAATGCCCTTCTCTGGAATAAATTTCATCCAGTATAGCATAACGTTCGGGAGTCTTCCTGTGCCCCTTTTTTTCGAGATAATCGGTGAAAATCTTTTTTACAGTCTCTTTTGTTTCACTCGAAACCATAATTAGTCTAATTATAAATAAGGGCTAATATAATATATTTTTCATTCTGCATCTTTTGTTGAAGAGAAAATTAAGAATAAGTAGGAAGATGTTCCAATCGATTCACTGATTCAACACCTTTGATTTTTCCGATATTCATAATCAGGAGGTTAAGATCCTTGGCATTATGAACATAAAGCTCCATTGTTCCTTCCCAGATACCGTCATGACTTTCAAGATGTATATTTCTGATATTTACATTCAGTTGTTTGGTAATAGAAGTAGTAATGTCGTTATAAATCCCAAATCGATCGGTACCTGAAATAGATATTTTGGCAAGAAATGAGTAATACTTATGTGTTGTCCACTGAACATTTTCCAGCATATGCCCATGTGTTGACGAGAGCTTGATTGCTTCAGGACAATTGGGTTTATGAACAGTAATCTGTTGATATTCATCTTTAATACCAATTACCTGATCACCCGGGATTGGATTACAACATCGTGCGATAATATACTCTGGTTCAATATCATGCACATTCTCTCTGAGAAAAACCTGTTTAAGATCCTGCTCATTACCACTGCCATTTATTTCATTACGCCTTCCTTTTGAAGAAAACTGCAAACTCCAGTAGCGAATCCATTTATTTTTAGTGTTCTTTTTGAGGAGTTGCTTTAAATCATCAAGGTTAATAATACCAATTCCAATTTTACTGTATAGTTCATCTTTTGAAGTGACCTGAAAGTTGGGAATAAGTTTTCTGAAAATGCGGTTGCTTGGTTTGAGTTTTAACTCCAGAAGTTTTTTTTCTAAAACACTTTTCCCTTTTTGAATTCGATTTTTCGTTTCTGATTTAAGATATGCTTTTATGGCAGATTTAGCTTTTGCGGTAATTACTTTTTGTAACCATTCGATGCGTGGTTGAGGTTTATCGGAAGTAATGATCTCAACCTGGTCGCCACTTTTAAGCTTATAATAGAGAGGAACCAACTTATGATTTACTTTTGCTCCAATAGCAGTATGACCAATCTGAGAGTGTACTTCATATGCAAAGTCGAGAGCAATTGCACTGGTCGGCAAAGTTTTAATATCACCTTTTGGTGTAAAAATAAATATTTCGGAAGTGAATAAGTTTAATTTCAGATCGTCAAGAAATTCAAGAGCATCAGAGTTAGGATCTTCCAATAAATCAGTAAGTCGTTTTATCCATTTATCCAGTTCTGTTTCATAAGAAGTATGGCCTTCTTTATATTTCCAATGTGCTGCAAATCCTTTTTCAGCAATTTCGTCCATGCGGGCCGATCTAACCTGTACCTCCACCCAATGGCCTTTTGGCCCCATAACTGTAGCATGCAATGCCTCATATCCATTTGCTTTCGGAGTACTTACCCAGTCTCTTATACGCTCAGGTTTAGGCATATATATATCTGTTATTAATGAATATATATTCCAGCACTGAGTTTTTTCTGCAACGTTTACTATAGGATTGAATATTATCCGAATGGCCATCAGATCGTAAATTTCCTCAAAAGGAATATTTTTCTTTTGCATCTTTTGCCAAATTGAGTAGATGCTTTTCTGACGCGCAGTAATTTCAAAGTTTAAACCATAATCATCAAGTTTTTGCTCAATGGGTTTTCTGAATTCCTGAAGAAATTCCTGCAATAAGGGTTCATTTTTTTTAAGTTTATCTTCAAGTTCCAGATAGACTTTCGGGTAGCTGTATTTCAGGCTGAGATCTTCCAATTCAGTTTTTATGGCATATAAGCCCAACCGATGGGCAAGAGGAGCAAAAAGATAAATTGTCTCACTGGCAATTTTCATTTGCTTTTGCACAGGCAGACTATCAAGAGTTCGCATATTATGCAGCCTGTCAGCAATTTTTATAAGAATTACTCTTACATCATCAGCAAGTGTTAGCAATATACGCCTGAAGTTTTCAGCCTGTTGGGTTGTATTGGTATCAAATACGCCTGATATTTTAGTCAGGCCATCGATAATCGAGGCAATCTTTGGTCCGAAAATACTTTCAATTTCTTCAAGGGTATAATCCGTGTCCTCAACAACATCATGAAGTAGCGCGCATATTAATGATTTTGCACCTAAGCCAATTTCCTGGTTTACAATTCTGGCAACAGCAATGGGATGAAAAATATAAAACTCGCCTGATTTACGGCGCATTCCTTTGTGAGCATCGAAGGCGAGTTTAAATGCTTTTTTGATTAATGTTTTGTCTCCTTTTTTGTTACAACGAATGCATTCAGCCAGCAACTGGTTGAATTCCCTTTTTACTTCAATCTCTTCCGCTGTAAGGGCAATACTCATTTTGAAATCGTTAAAATGCGAATAAAATTTCTTCTGCCAAAGTTAATGAATTTGAGTTACAATAGACTGTATTTAGCAGCAAAGCTTATTGTCTGGCAACAGTTACACGGCCATGCAATACTCTCGATTCTCCTGTTTCGTTCGTGTATTCCATTTGGTAACGGTATACACCTTGTGGTACATATTCTCCCCCCTTGAATGACCCATCCCATCTGGGGTTATATGGATCTGTAGAATGAAAAACAAGATTTCCCCAGCGATTGTAAACTTTAAAATTAAAATATTCCGGAATAAAATCCATTCTGGAAGGTCCGAAAGTATTGTTTTCAATTGCTCCGGGAACAAATGCTTCAAAAGCAAATTCAATATTTATTTCCAGGCGTATACAGGCAACATTGGATGTACTTGTAGCGGGCAGAGGCGAAATTGTATTACCGGAACCTTCCAAAGCAGTAATGCGGTAACATACTTCAGCCCTTATGTCCTGGTTGAGTCTGTCATCAAAAGATTCAGAAAATTGATTACCGGCCTCGGCAATTACCTGGAATTCATTTTCATCTGAATATCTTCGTTCAACAGAATATGATTCTACATTGCCCAGCCAATCATGATAATCTGACCAGTTTAGGTTAAGAGTTGTACCATCCAGTTCTGCACTAAGCAATATGGTACCGGCTATATTTCCGGTGATGTCAACAATCTGGTCACAATAGTTCATGGCCTGAAGTTTATAAAAATAGGGATCTTCAGAAGCATTTACCTGATCTGTATATTCGATGACTTTATCCCTTGTCTCAAAGGTGAGAATGGAATCATAAGGACCCTCAGGAAGAGGTGATGATCTTAACAGAGTATAGGTTTGAAGTTCAGAGTTCGGATCAATTGTAAATTGCACAAATGGATTATTATTTTCATTAACCGTACCATAATCAGCGTGTATGTATTCCGGGTATACAGAATGAAAAGTATTTTTATCCACTCGATTGGAATAACTGGTATGTCGTTCTGCATCGTTTCTTTCAGCTATAATAAAAAATCTGTAATAGCCATCAGCCTGAAGATTTGTAACCACAGTTTCATGAGCTCCTTCAGGCAGGGTCTGCAGAATTTCTGTGGTTCCTGTGGCAGTATAGTTGCAAACATTGTAACTGGTAATTTCACCCCGCCATGCGTTATAGTCGTTCCAGCTCAGATCTGCTGTTGCGGAACAGGAATCGTAGTCGACGGTTAAAAATATTGTACTATCAATATCCGATAAGGGGCTGTCATCTGTTGTCGTATAAGCTTTAATACAATATCCCAGAGGATTTAGGTTAACATCGGGATTGTAATAACTGAATTCCAATTCATCAGTTTGTGCAATAGGATCTGCTGCTTGCGATTCGCCGGTACCGGTAACACGCCATTCACACACTTCGTAATAATCTATGCCGGGAGTAGGAGATGGATTCCAGTAAATGTGAATAAGCTGAGTTTCCACATCAACTGTCACCCTTGTAATTTCAGGAGGTTCAACAGTAAGTTGTGCTTCAACAAATTGGAAGCAGGCTAATAAAAAACAGATGTTAATAATTAAACGATACATGAATTAATTTAATGAATCAGAAACACATTTGAGTAAAACGATCCGATTCCTGGATTTATTACAGCAGGTATTATATAGAAATGAACTATGCATGCATTCATTTTTCAGAACAATTCTATACAAACTTAAATAACAGTTTTTATATTTTACAATAGAGATTTAAGTATTTATTAATTTTATGATTGTGAATAAGATTTGGCTGCTCTTAGCAATTCTTTTCCGGAAACGATTTAGTTCATGAAATGTAATAGCATTTTACTCGTCCGACTATCTGAAATAGTATATTTGTGACTGGATTATAAATTGATAAGGCAGGGAAAAGAATAATAATTTATTTCTATGACGGACGAAATCCGGATATATGTCAAACAGTAAAAAAATTGAAAGATAGATGAACCCATTGCTGAAAAATTTTACTGTATGGCGCAATAAGCATATAACGGACAGACAATTAATACTGGCACTGAGTGTTGTTATAGGTATACTGGCCGGTTTTGCTGCTGTAATTATTAAGAACCTTGTTCGTCTCATTGAATCGTTTATCCACAATATAGCCTCACACAATAATGCTCTTTTGTATATCCTCTTTCCAATTGTTGGTTTGTCAATAACGGTACTCTTTATTAAGTACATAAACCGAAAACCTGTTAGACATGGAATCCCGGGTGTTTTATTTTCCATATCAAAAAATCATGGCAAAATGAACAGCCATAATTTGTATTCATCCATTATAACAAGTGCTCTGACTGTTGGTTTTGGGGGCTCAGTAGGATTAGAAGGTCCGACTGTTGCGACAGGAGCTGCCATTGGTTCAAATATTGGTAGAGCATTGAATCTGAGTTATAAACAGATTACTTTGTTGTTGGGATGTGCATGTGCAGGTGCTATGGCAGCCATTTTTAAAGCTCCAATTGCAGCAGTTGTTTTTGCCCTTGAGGTGATCATGTTAGATCTGACCATGTCTGCAATAGTTCCCTTGCTGATTGCATCGGGCACAGCGACACTTACCTCTTACTATTTTTTAGGACAGGCAGTGCTTTATTCTTTTTCTGTTACGGAGAAATTTCAGTTGAACCAGTTGGTTTGGTACCTTATTTTTGCTGTGTTTACAGGATTTGTAGCTGTTTATTTTGCCAAAACATACAATTTCATTACTGAACTATTTGAGAAAATACCAAATGTATTTTACAGACTTATTATTGGCGGTACACTTCTTGGAGTTTTGATCTTTTTAGTACCATCTCTTTTTGGTGAAGGTTATGAAGTGATTAATGCAAGTTTGAAGGGACAATATAGTTTATTATATGAAAATACTTTTTACTCTTCATTACAGGGAACTGTGCTTTCCACTTTTTTTATATTCCTTATTGTATTGCTGTTTAAGGTTGTGGCCACATCATTGACATTTGGCAGCGGAGGAGTTGGTGGTGTTTTTGCTCCTACGTTGTTTACCGGAGCTATTGCAGGACTCTTTTATTCTCAGTTGTTAGGATTAGCAGGTGTTGAAGTCAATCCATCCTATTTTGCCCTTGTTGGTATGGCAGGGATGATTTCAGCTGTAATTCATGCTCCCCTGACAGCAATTTTTCTGATTGCTGAAATCACAGGTGGCTACCAGTTGTTTATGCCGCTCATGATCGTGGCGACCATATCTTATGCAACCACAAAAATATTTGTTTCTAATTCTGTTTATACTATGCAACTCGCCAAACGCGGAGAACTTATCACACACCATAAAGACAAAGCCGTATTAATGATGTTGCGCGTTAACGAATTAATGGAAGAAGATTTTAATGTTCTCAGACCTTCTTCAACCATGCGCCAGTTGGTAGAAACTATTAAATTTGCGCATCGCAATATTTTTCCGGTCGTTGAGGAAGATGGCACCTTCAGAGGAATTATTAAGCTGGACGATGTCAGACATATTATTTTCGATAGTGAATTGTATGACAATATTTTTGTCAGGGATTTAATGTTTATGCCTGAATATGTCATTTTTTCCACTGATACTGTGGAGGAAGTGGCCATGAAGTTTCAGGCCAGCGGGAGGTACAATATTGCAGTACTTAAGCATGGGAAATACCTGGGATTTATATCAAGGGCAAAACTATTTTCAAGTTATCGTAGTCTATTAAAAGATTTTTCTGAAGAATAAAGGGAAAAGTAAGTAGTGAGTAGTGAGTAGTGAGAAATAAAAAGTAAAAAGTAAAAAGTAAAAAGACAAAAATCACAGATCACAGATCACAAATCACAGATCACAGATCACAGATCACAAATCACAGATCACAGATCACAGATCACAGATCACAAATCACATTGAAACCAGAGACTAGCAACTGGTAACTTATTTTAAAAGACAAAAAGGAATGACAGAATCAAAACTTCTTGGAAAGTTTTTAATTTGGAGGGATAAACATCT
>CAYQDZ010000138.1:0-8248 GCA_964416375.1 uncultured Bacteroidales bacterium | reverse complement strand
GCAGATCAATACTCCAAACTACTACAAATTTCAACGCCAAGTTAAACTAGAACCGGTGCAATGTTTAATGTATTGATTAATAGCGTGTTGTTTTTACAGCTTATGGCTCCATTGCTTTTTTTAAGAAGTCTGTTTTTCCCAAAACTGAAAACCATATCATGAAAAAAAGCATTGCTCTGATCCTATTTGTTTTTCTTTTTTCAATGCTTCCGGCGCAGGAAAGCATGGATTCCTCCAAACTTGATTTTCATGGTTATTTATCAGGAATGCCTTCCCTCTTATGGTCGGAAGATGAAACAGACTGGCAGGTCCTAATTCATAACCGGCTCAATTTTGACTGGTTTCTGTCCGATCACATAAATAGCTCTATACAATTTCGAAACCAGTTTATAGCAGGAGAATTTGTAAAGGAAAATCAGGTTGATAATGGATTTTACAAAGAAAACTACTACCTGCCACTTACCTTTCAGCAGAAATTTGAAAATCAATATATGCTGTCTCTTTCAATTGACAGGGTGTGGCTGCAATATACCTATGATAAGCTTGAGGTAAAATTGGGGCGGCAACGAATCAATTGGGGTCAGACTTTTGTATGGAATCCAAATGATCTGTTCAATTCTTACAACTTCTTCGATTTTGATTATCCGGAACGCCCGGGTGCAGATGCGCTCAGGGTTCAGTATTATACCAGTTTTACATCTTCCATTGATTTGGCTGCCAAAGTTGATAGTGCGGGGAATATCACAACAGGAGGTCTTTTCCGATTTAACCGGTGGAATACGGATTTCCAGGTATTGGGAGCTTATTTTAGTCAGTCTAACAAATTGGCCTTCAGCCCCCTTATTCCTCCTATCACATGGAACGACAATGACCTGGTTGGTGGTTTTGGCGTTTCAGGAGCAATTCGTAGTCTGAGCATCCGCAGTGAGATGAGCTATTTTCACTCTCTGAATGCCAACAGTGATTCCACTAACCAGTTGTTAGCCAGTTTGACTCTCGATTATTCATTTTCTAATGAGACCTACCTGATGTTCGAGTTTTTTTATAATAGCAATGTGCAATTGTCCGGAAACTCTTTAACGAATCTCTCCACAGGAACACAACATGTTAAAACACTGGCTTTCACGAAATATAATGCTTTCGGACAAGTATCATATCCTCTAAATCCCCTCGTTAACACAACTTTCGCGGGGATGTATTTTTTCGACGAAAACCTGATGGGATTTTATGCCGGCCCCAGTATTGAAGTCTCCATGACCGATAACCTGTCTCTGTCGGCTTTCTTTCAGTTTTTTGCATTCAGGTATGAGAATCCTTTGACACAAAAGGAAGAATGGACAAAAAGTTATTATGCCTTCTTACGTTTGAAGTGGAATTTTTGATCGTGGCAAATTCTTTGTTTATTCAGGGTTTTTAAAAAGAGTCATTTTTATTCTCCCGGATGAGTATTTTTTTACTGCAATCCATTCATTGTGCAGAATGTCATATTCCTTGTCTGTAATATCATTGAAAACATTGGAATAAAGAAAATAGTTATTGTTCTCAAGATCATTCATGGCAAATCTGCTACTGTCTTCTGTTAAATCTATGTATTTGAACTCAGCCTTATTCGGAAATTCTGTTCCTGTCTCGGCGAAAGGGATATTGTTCTGTTCCATATAATGCATTGCACTTTTTCTTAATTTCATATAGGGTAAGTAAGCCATAGATGAATCCCATCCCTGTGCTATTTTATCAGGATATACCAGTAGGTTTCCTGCCATCAATAGAGTTATCATGCTGAACGATACCAGAATTTTAATCATTTTCCTGCTTTCTGATTTTTCAAGTAGCAAATACCCGACAAGAATTGCAAACGAAAGGAATACCGGTAAAAGATATCGGTGTCCAAGTAGGTTCTGATGCAGTAACATGGTAAAAGGATAGAATATTAAAAAAAGTCCGCAGAGAAAAGTCAATTCCTGCATTTTGGAATCCATTTTAACAGATCTAATAAAAGATCGTAGATAAAGAATAAAGACTATCCATAAACCTATCCTTCCAAAATCAACAAGCCGCCAACCATATATTAGTATATTCCTGAAAAAACCAGTTGTTGAAACCGGCAGGAAGCATTCAGCCCAAGGTGAATTTTCATGGTACCCTATCCAGCCCTTTGTGCTGTAATGTGCGATCAAATATGCAATTGCGATTATTCCTCCTGGCAGATAACAGAGAAAATAATTCCCGATTTTTTGAAACGTTTTTTTTATGCCAATGGTTTGATAAAGCAGCCATCCTTCAAAAATGAATCCTATCACTGCGACCATCCAACCTCTCATGCTTACCAGTGCTAATCCTATTACAGCTAACAGTTTCAATATTTTCTTTTGATCATAAACAGAGTTCAATAACAACAAAAAGAAGAATAGAAGTGGAATGTCAGGACTAACCAATGTAGCCTGACCAAGCAATGTCGGATCAATAAGAAAAATAATGAATGCAAGAGGTCTGTACTCAGGTGAAAAATATCGTTTTAATATTTTATCGGTCTGATATACTATCCCCAATAAAAAAGGAAGTATGAAGAAATGGCTCACAATCAATGATTTGCCAAAAAGTGTCCAAATCAGAGCCAATACATAGCCAAATGCAGGAATATGGCCACTATCAATTGCATCGGGCAAAAAACTTAAATTCAGATGGTTATCATAATAAAAAAGAGCATGTCTCGCACCAAGCTGGATGGTATCCCAAAAAAATCCGTTTCTTGAAACGAGAACTGTAAGAAGCAGGAAAAATACATAAAAGGGAATGAGTCTAAATTTCAGAAAGCTGCCTTTCACAATACATTCATTTTGGGAATTATTTTTTAAGAGCTTCCGCCCCACTCACAATCTCAAGAATTTCTGTTGTAATAGAAGCCTGACGTGCTTTATTGTAGTCGAGTTGCAGATCTTTGATGAGTTGTGTGGCATTATCAGTGGCTTTGTGCATGGCAGTCATCCGTGCTCCATGTTCAGAGGCAACTGAATCTAAAAATGCCTTAAACATTTGAATTTTCAAAGATTTTGGAATAAGTTCTCTTACGATATACTCTTTTGATGGTTCAAGGATAAAATTCAGATTATTGCCATTTTCAGTTTCCTCCATTTCAGGTTTTTCAATCGGTAAAAATTGTTCTACAACCAGTTCCTGAATTACTGCGTTCTTAAATTGATTGTATATGATCTTTACTTCATCGTATTCTCCTGAGCAGAAGGCTTTCATGATCTTCTTTGTTAAGGCATTCACCTGCTCATAGTTCATATTTTCAAGAATATCGTGGTGGGTCTCTAAAACAGGAAAACCGGCATGAATTATTAAGTCTGTGGCTTTTTTGCCACAGGCAATTATATCAAGACCTCCTTCCTTGTGCAATTCGGGATACTCATTTGCAATTAAACTCTGTGCTCTTTTTGAAACATTGGCATTGAATGCCCCACACAACCCCTTGTTTGAAGAAATAACCACGATCAATGCCTTTTTGACTTCACGAATCGTAGTGTATTGATTGTCCAGTTCATCTTCAATGGTTTGTGATAAATTTTGCAGGATCTCCATAAGTTTATTTGCATAGGGCCTCATCTGAATAGTCGCATCCTGTGCACGTCTTAATTTTGCCGCCGATACCATTTTCATTGCACTGGTTATCTGTCTGGTTGATTTAACAGATGCAAGACGTGTACGTATTTCTTTTAAACTGGGCATGCTTAGTTATTCTTCTCCGATAATGTTACTTCAATCGCTCTACAATATCTTTGGCAACAGCTGTTAAAAGGATTTCCTGTTCCTCGCCAATTTTCCCATCTTTTAATATATTGAGTATCTTTTTATGTTTTAGTTCCAGAAAATCCAAATATTCCTTTTCAAATTCTTTTACTTTTTCAACCGGCAATTCAGACAATAATCCCTTGGAACCGCAAAAAATGATAGCCACCTGTTTCTCAACCGCTAAGGGTTGATATTGCCCCTGCTTAAGTATTTCAACATTCTTGGCTCCCTTGTCTAAGATAGCAAGAGTAGCAGCATCAAGATCAGATCCGAATTTTGAAAATGCTTCAAGTTCTCTATATTGTGCCTGGTCTAGTTTCAGTGTACCGGCAACTTTTTTCATTGATTTTATTTGTGCCGTTGCTCCTACTCGCGAGACGGATATACCTACATTGATTGCCGGGCGAACACCTGCATTGAAAAGGTTCGATTCCAAAAATATTTGTCCATCAGTTATCGAGATCACATTTGTAGGTATGTAAGCAGAAACATCGCCTTCCTGCGTTTCAACAATTGGCAGAGCAGTTAATGACCCTCCACCTTTTACCTTTGGTCTGAGCACATCAGGCAAATCATTCATATTTGCTGCTATCTCATCATTCTCAACAATCTTTGCGGCTCTTTCCAGCAGGCGGGAATGAAGATAAAAAACATCTCCCGGATAAGCTTCACGTCCCGGAGGACGACGTAGCAACAATGATACTTCCCTGTAAGATACTGCTTGTTTTGAAAGGTCATCATAAATAATTAATGCCGGCTTTCCGGTATCTCTGAAATATTCTCCGATGGATGCTCCGGCAAAGGGAGCATAAAACTGCAGTGCAGCAGGATCGGCAGCGCTCGCAGCAACAATTACAGTATAACTCATGGCTCCATTGGTTTCCAGAGTTTTAGCGATGTTTGCCACGGTCGATCCTTTTTGTCCAATGGCTACATATATGCAATATACCGGTTCCCCTTTGTCATAAAATTCCTTTTGATTAATTATCGTATCAATTGCAATTGCCGTTTTCCCTGTTTGCCTGTCACCAATAATCAATTCGCGCTGACCTCTGCCGATGGGAGTCATTGCATCAATAGCTTTTATTCCTGTTTGCAGAGGTTCATTTACCGGCTGACGAAAAATAACTCCGGGAGCTTTTCTTTCAAGAGGTAATTCGTAGGTTTTTCCATGTATGGCTCCTTTACCATCTAGGGGTACTCCCAAAGTATTGATTATTCTCCCAAGCAATCCTTCCCCAACATGAATAGAGGCAATTCTCTTTGTGCGTTTCACGTAATCCCCTTCTTTCACTTCTTCAGACGAACCAAGCAATACAGCTCCAACATTATCTTCCTCCAGGTTAAGCACAATGCCGATCACACCACTTTCAAATTCGATCATTTCGTTGGCTCTAACATGATTCAGTCCATACAATCTGGCTATTCCGTCACCAACTTGTAAAACAGTCCCAACTTCTTCCAATTCAACGTGTGTTTGAATTCCTTTCAACTGTTCTTTCAATATTTTAGTAACTTCAGAAGGTTTTATTACTGACATTATTATTTGATTTTATAAATGTATTAACTCACGTTTAATTTTATTTAGTTGCGCCTCCAGACTGGCATTTATCTGCTGGTCTTCAATGCGAAGTATAAATCCCCCGATAATGGAAGGATTTAGCTGTTCTGATAATTCTATTTTTATCTTGAATTTCTTTGTAATGAAATCTAATATTTCCTTTTTATGTGTGGCTGATAATGGCTTTGCAGTAGTAATTTCCACTTCTTTCATTCCTCTTCTTTCTTTGTAATAATTAATGAAATAATGGCAAATATTTATCAAATGCATTTCCCTTTTTTTCTCAATTAACAGATGTAGAAATTTTAAGGACAGATCCCGTATTTTTTTCTTAAACAGCTGATCAACAAGTTTTATTTTTTCACTACTCTTTAACAAGGGATTACTAAGAAAATCTCTAAATTCCATTGACTCTTTAATGCATTCCCGTAAAACTTCCATGTCATCTTTCACTGCATTTTGAAGTTCACTATCCTCAGCCAGCTCGTATAGTGCTTTGACATATCTGACGGTAATCAAGCTGTCGTTCATTAACTTACTTACTTAGTGTGTTTTAACTTCTCTGAGGAATCTGTTAATTAATTCCTTTTGTTCCTTATCATCTGCCAGTTTTTCCTGTAACAGCTTTTCCGTTATTGAAATGGAAAGTTGTACTACATGATCACTGATATCTTTTATAGCGGCATCCTTTTCTGCCCTGATATTCTTCCTGGCTGTTTCGATCAATTTTTCGGCCTCTGAACCTGCGTGTTCTTTCGCATCGATAATAATGGTTTCTTTCAGTTCACGTGCTTCTTTAATAATTTTGTCGCGTTCCAGTTTTGCTTTAGCAATAATTTTTTCGTTATCCTGATTTAACCTTTCCATGTCCTTCTTTGCGGCATCGGCAGCTTTTAGAGCATTATCTATCGAATCTTCTCTTTGTTTAAGTGCATTAAGTACAGGTTTCCAGGCAAATTTTTTCAATAAGAAAAAAACTGCCAAAAATCCTATTAACATCCAAATTACAGTCCCTGTATGCGGTATTAAGAGTCCCATAGTAAAAAAAATTTAATCAGAAGTTACAGCGGTTGGCTGTAACTTCTGAAATTTTTAAAGCATTACGGCAAGTAGTGAAATAATTACAGCAAACAAAGCAACTCCTTCAATAAGTGCTGCAGCCACGATCAAATTTGATCGTATATCACCGGCTGCTTCGGGTTGACGTGCAATTGCCTCCATAGCACTGGCCCCAATTTTCGCGATGCCCATTGCAGCACCAATAGTTGCAATACTTGCTCCAAAAGCTCCTGCCACTTTAGCCAATCCTAAAGTTGCACCTGCCTGAAGTAAAATAGTTAATAACATAACAATTAGTATTTAAATGAATTAATGATGGTCTTCAACAGCCATTCCAAAATAGAGAGCTGATAAAAACGTAAAAACATAAGCTTGAATAAATGCAACTAAAAGTTCCAATAATGTCATAAACATAATGAACAAAACGGAAACAATAGATACACTGTAGCCCAAAAAGGGTTGAATTTCACCAAAAAGAAAGATCAGCGATAAAAATCCCAAAACAATGATATGTCCTGCTGTAATATTTGCAAACAAACGAATCATTAATACAATGGGTTTTGTAAAAACTCCAATTGTTTCAACCAAAGGCATTATGGGTAACGGAAATTTGAGCCAGGTTGGTACTCCCGGAGTATTAAAAATATGTTTCCAGTAGTTTTTATTTCCGCGTATGGTTGTAATTGTAAAAGTGAAAAATGCTAAAACCATGGTCACGGCAATATTGCCTGTTACGTTCGCTCCTCCCGGAAAAACAGGCACCAATCCCAACATATTATTGATCCAGATAAAAAAGAAAACGGTTAAAAGAAATGGCATAAAGGGTTCATATTTTTTCTCTCCAATGGATGGTTTAGCCACCTCATCACGGACAAATAAAATAACAGGTTCCAACAAGGATTGCAATCCTTTGGGTGGTTGATTCGGCCTTTTTTTATAGGCATTCCCAACATGGATAAAAATAATGAGAATAAGCACAATGCTGAAAAACAATGCAGCAATATTTTTTGTAAAAGAAACATCAAAAGGAATCACTTCAGATCCGTCTGACAGAGTTTCCATGATTTTCCCTTTATTCTCTCCCTCCGCTTCAACACGAAAGCCATTATAAGATGCATGACCATGCTTGAATCTGGAAGACATAAAAACAACAATGCCTTTTTCTTTGCTATAAAGAATAACCGGAAGTGGTATGCTGATTGTCTTGTGACCTAAATCTATAAGATGCCAATCGTATGAATCGCCGATATGGTCAAAAATGAAAGAACCCGGATCGAATTTTTCATGATCCGGTAATTCCCCGTAGACTTCTTCAGTTCCAGAAGCTATTATAAAATTTGTACTAAATACACCTATTATTAATGCCCCTATTATCGCCTTAAAAAATCTGCCTTCCTGAAGCATGTCAATCAATTCATTTTCTAATAAAGTTAATAAAGAAAATTAAATATGATGATTTATTCTTTTTCTGTTTTAAAAAATCTTAATAAAGACGTGATTTCCAATACAGTATAGAATATATAGAGACTGAAAAGAAGAATTACATAAGTAATTTTCAATTCAGGAGTTTCTGCGAAAAGAAGAAAAACAAGAGCCAGAATCAGATAGGATAAAAACTTAATAGCAAAATATTTTGCCACAACAACTAATGATTTGTTTGCTTCTGCTTTCTTTTTTGTTACTACATAAAAAACGACCAGATTCACACTGTAAGTAATCAGAACAAGAACGACATAAAAGCAATGGAAATATGCTGAAAAAAAAGTGAAGAATAATATTGCGCCCAGAATTAGAACGATCAAAGTTGCTAATGTGTTTTTAATGAGAAATCTTTGA
>CAYQDZ010000137.1:6291-8270 GCA_964416375.1 uncultured Bacteroidales bacterium | reverse complement strand
CTGAGCTATGCGTTCATATTTTTGCTGCAAAATATGAACGCATAGCTCAGGTGTCATTTGATAAAAATTCACTTGATTTTATTGACACCAAACATTTAATGCTACCGTACATTGTGACATTTGAAACTGCAGACAAACCTGGTATTACAGGACTGGTAACGACTTCTGTTGGAAAGCAGAACATAAATATAGATACGGTTAGTCATAACAGACATATGACCGATAGAGCAACATTTTCTGTTGTTACTATGCCTTGTACTTTGCTGCAGATTAATCGGGTGATTGCTGAGATCAATAAGAACAATCCTGATTTGTTATTGAGTGTACCGAAAAAAATACCCATTTTATACTAAATAACCTAACAATCAAATTATTTTGGAACCTGCAAGACAATTTATATTGTTTTTACAATCAAGCATTACTCCGGTGGCACTAATTTCCGGTGTGGGTTTAATTCTTCTATCGCTCACAAACAGGCTGGGAAGAACAATTGACCGGTCGCGGTTACTTGCATCTGAGCTAAGGCAGTCCAGTGGAAAAAGAAGAGATATTCTGGTGGGCGAACTTAAGATCCTTCATCGCAGGAACAAATACTTAAAATCTGCTATGGCTGGTATCGCATTCAGTATTCTTACAAGCAGCTTAATGATTCCTGTATTATTGATTATGAAACTGACATCAACAGATCTGAGTTTTGCGGGCAGTATTTTGCTTGTACTCAGTGTAGGAGGCATCATTGTATCGTCTATTTACCTTTTTGCTGATGTTTCCCTATCTCTAAAAGCTCTTGACCTCGAGACAAAAGATTATATCTAAAAAACTTTTGCCAATAATATTCCAATACATTCTTTATTGAATCAATGCTTCTGCTATGCAAAAACCTGATAAAGAATATGGGGAATTGAGTTACAGGTCAAGCAGATCTCTAACTGTTAACTTGTAAATCATGAAAACGGGAACTACACACTTTTCAGTTCCTTTTTAGTTCCTTTTCTGCCTGAAGCCAGTCAGAAAGTTCATCACCCGGTGCACCTGCATGTACCCTGCTAAGATAAATTTGTTCTGCTCTTCGTTGAATTTCTGCTGATGAAATTTTTGTTTTGAGCGGGGAAACCTTCTTAGTAGCAGTTTTTACTTTTTTTGTTGCCATTCATTTAGGTTTAAATAGGATTAATAATATTTTTCATCATCATCTTCTTCGGGGTTCATGTACTTAATCCTTTTTATCGAAGATTTTTTCTTTCCTTCCGGTTTGAATTTTTTGGATTTCTCTTTTTCCGGTTGCCATTTGTTAGTCCGTGACATGATTAAACTATTTAATTAACAACTAGTCTTAAATTAATAGAATCTGGATAAATTTATATTCAAAGTTTACACTATTTTTTTTGAAAAAGATAGAGCGAGTTTAGTTTTATTATTTGTAATTCAGATTAATTCTATATGAAATTTAACAATAAATAAGATCAATATGTTTTTGTATTCTTTATAAATTTATACAACAATTTTTAATTTTAAAAATACATGGGCAGCAATATTGCAATTCAAATGCAGAAAATGTTAACCGTAGCATTTATCCGGGGCTAAAAGAATTGAAAAAAAAATTGATCATCTGTTCATAATTTTGAAAATTGTATATTTCGACACACAATATTGCATTGTTTTGAAGGTAGTCTTAACTCTTCTCATGAAGGATCGTTTTATACTTTCTGTAATGTTCTTACATTTGCAGTTTCTTACCAAACACAAAACGCAATTATGGCACAATATAATAAAATGGAGGTCACTCTAGCCATGAAAAATATGGGCATTGTGCCTGTTTTTTATCACCCTGACATAGATGTTTGTGAGAATGTTCTCAAAGCATGCTATCAGGGGGGATTAAGAATTTTTGAGTTCACGAACCGGGGGGATTTTGCTCATGATGTTTTCGCTAAACTTTTCAAATTTGCGAAAAAAGAATTGCCGGGAATGATACTTGG
>CAYQDZ010000137.1:0-6191 GCA_964416375.1 uncultured Bacteroidales bacterium | reverse complement strand
TCCTATGCCATGGTCGAACATTATGCCTACCGGAGGTGTTGAACCTACATATGAAAATCTTCTTCAATGGTTTAAAGCAGGGGCATGGTGTGTAGGAATGGGGTCGAAACTTTTCCCTGTCAAAGATATTGAAAAGGGCAATTACAGTGCAGTCAGAGAAAAGGTTGAGGAGGCCCTTGCACTGGTTATGAAAATCAGAGAAGATTTGAAGTAAATTATTGAAAGGTTTTAATTTTTAATGCTTAAGAATATGGGTTATTTGGATAGTCTTTTCAATCTGAATGGCAAGGTAGCTATGCTCACCGGAGGAGGTGGCGTATTGGCCGGTGCAATTGGAAGTGGACTAGCGAAAGCAGGAGTACGTATAGTGTTTGCTGATATTGCCCTTGATCATGAGGAGGAAGCAGCAGAAAGGATAAACCATAATGGTGGAGAGGCAATCGGAATCAGTTCCAATGTCCTGGATGTTTCATCATTGGAAAAAACACGCGATGATCATTTGAATTTCAATGAAAATTACCTTTTTGAAGGCGATATTGACATGTATGAGGTCATGAAAATCTTGGTCCATGAAATGAAGAAGCGAAAAAAAGAAGTTCGTCCCGACTGGCAAATACCCATGCGCCCTGACCATGGTAACCAGATGCTGGGAGATATTGGAAAAGAAAATTACCCCGGATATGGTTTGTATAGACGAATGAAAAGTCTGGCTGAGATTAAAGGACTGGAATTGGGCGTGATCAGAAACAACCGGTAACCGGTGATAAACCTTGTAATCGATTTTGCGAAATAACACACAAGCTCAATGAAACATTTTATTGAAGTGCTGAGTCAGGAAATTACCCGGGTATCGAACTGCATTATGATTACTATACAGGAGAGACTCATTTCTCCGGCTATCCCCGTGCACTGGTTCACGGGTTGAAGCGATTATATCCAACAGTTTCTGAACATTAGACAAGGTATTGGTTGAATACACGGAATAAAAAAGGCCAAAATGAGAATAATTTATATCTTTGGCGCTCAAAATCAGATGATCGGCTATTTCAATGAAGAATAACATAAGAAGAGTATTTATCAGACCGGAAGGAGAAGGGAATTTCAGGGAGCAGTTGAACAGTTGCATTGGGCAGGTTCAAAAAAATCATAATTCTGTTGAAACAGAAGAGACTATTCTACAGTTCTCATTTTTTATCAATGCCACCAGCAATAAAGATTTTATCGTATTGCGAAATGAGATCATGCAATCGCTGAATAAGAACTTTAAAGATATTCCCTCCTACAGTGTAATTGCTCAACCACCTGCTGACAATCTTATGGTTTCTGTTGAGCTAACCATGATAGAAGATAAAGATTCGGATACCAGGGTATTGTTTAAGAACTTTCATGAGACTCCATATACTGTTGTTAATTCTTCACAGGGAAAAGAAGTATATGCTGCCGGCATATGTGCCAAAAATCCTGACAGCAGTCTGAAATCCCAGGTTGAAGAATCATACAAACTGATGGATGAGATTTTAACTGCTGAAGCGCTTTCATTTTCAGATATAGTCAGACAGTGGAATTACGTTGAAAACATTGTGCAGGTGGATCAGGTAGAAAACAAACCGGTTCAAAACTATCAATTGCTTAACGATACCAGGTCTGTCTATTATGCACAATCTGATTTTAAAAATGGCTATCCTGCTGCTACCGGTATAGGAATGAATTATGGTGGTATTCTTCTCGAGTTTTATGCTGTTAAACCGCTGAAGAAAGTAAATATTATACCGATTAAAAACCCAAAACAGGTTGATGCATACCATTATTCCCAAGAAGTACTTGTAGGGGATTCGATCAGAAAATTACAGCAAAAAGCAACACCTAAGTTTGAAAGAGCCAAGTATATCTCATTGAATGGACATAAGATAGTATTCATCTCGGGAACGGCTTCCATTCATAATGAAAAAACCATTGGTATAAATAATATTGAAGAACAAACGCTTGTTACAATTGATAATATTTCAAATCTGGTATCAGGGAATAACATAGAAAATTCAGTGACTACTGAAATTACAGGAACTTTAAAGTATAGTTTTCTTCGCATATACATTAAAGATTCTTCTGATCTGGCTGTCGTAAAAGACATTTGCAGCAAACAATTCAAAGACATTCCAATTTCCTATCTGATAGCGGATATATGTCGTGATGATCTCCTGATTGAAATTGAGGGAGTTGCCGAATTATTATAAGCAATCCATTTTTGTATCTTTAACATCCTAATCTAAAGGGATGTTGATTCGGATTTTACTTTTGCTATGGTATACAATTATATTAATATGGATCATATCACCAGGGCCATGATGACAAAAGATACCTTACTGGCTGTTTCCTATTACAAACAGTTTCTTGATCAGGGACAGTATTCACTTCCCGAAGAATATATATTCCTTGGAAATTTCAATTATGAATTAGGGGATTTTACGGAAGCAGAACGATTTTATTTAGAAGCCCGGAAAAAGAATCCTTACCATCCTCAGATAGATATTTTACTAAATAGAACCCGCAGGCACTTCAATTGATTTATTCAGCCATAGTGAAATAGTTAAATTTTGTTCGATAAAGTTTCTCTTCAAATAACTGCCCTGTTTCATAATGGTTCTCGTCGTCCTCTTCATAATGCCAGTTCACGTTAAGTTCTTCAATTAAACAATTTTCTTCCAGCTGCTTCAGCAGTTTAAATAGTTGCATTGAGGCACTGGTATTCATATATTCGATGCTTATATCGAATACAACACCGGGACAATCTAATCTGGCTACCCATTCATTTAAAACTTCAAAAAACGGTAAAGGATTGTCAGAAATTATTTTCCCTTCCATTTTGAGTTTTCCTTCTGGCGTAAACAATACTAATGGTGATGAACTGGTACCTTCCATTTGAAAATTCACTAACTTCATTTTTAGCCTCCGTATATTAATTTAGATACTATTCATTACGGGGAAAATGAATTGGTGGTTCAAAATGTTGATCAACATCGCGGATTTGGTGACGATTGGAAACTAAATAAGAATAAAAAGATATTAAAATCTTAAAATAATTTAAATTCCTATCCTGAAATGGTATTTTTATTCGGTAATACTCTCTGATATTCCTGATTTGTTTACAGGATAAAATAAAGTTCATGATGTTTGTTAGAAATAGGTTGACTGACCTTTATATATACGCGAAAGCTTTAGAGGGACCAGCTTTCCTGAATACCTTATTTGTCCTGAAAAACTACCCCGAACTGTGGCATCTGCATACCCAAGGTCAGATACACTCATGCTGACATTAAATATCCCTGCAGGTGATGTGATATATAGCATCACAAAATAGGAAGTACTTCTTTTTCCTTCCTTCTTTTTTGCTTCGTATTTGGTTATTTTTCCTTCTACAGTAGCTCCTCCAACTCCATTAATACCTATTCCAAAAGGAGATCCGATCTGTAGTACAACCTGGTTAGAATCAAGAGCAATAAAGTTCAAAAGTTTGGAGACAGATGCCCGGTAGCCTCTACCATTTCCCAGGTAATCGGCTTCTAACACAAATCGATGATTTTCTATCATGGCGGCAGTTACTTTACGCAATTCTGCATTCTGTCTTTCTTTTTCAGCTTTTTTTTGTTCTTTTTGCAGCTGTTTAAACTCCTTTTTACTCAATACACTTTCTTCCTGGCAGATGGAGAATAAGCAAATGCAAATAGCGGGTATGAATAGAATAATTTTCTTCAAAATTTTAGATTTATCCTGACTTTACAGCAAATTTAATGATAAGATATTAATGTTGAATAATAAAGGTACATATATAAGATATGCTTAATATTAGAACAAACATTTGTATTTTTGAAAAACGGAAGGTTTTACTTTTTAAAAATGCAACAAAGTGGACAAAATTATAATCAACAACTACAAAGAACTGGAAGCATTTCTCGGAAAGGAGATAGGAGTTTCTGATTACCATACCATTAGCCAGGAACAAATCAACAAATTTGCAGACGCAACACTTGATTACCAGTGGATACACGTTGATCCTGAGCGGGCAAAAACCGAATCGCCATTTAAAACTACTATTGCTCATGGGTATTTAACTCTGTCACTTCTTACCTACCTCTGGTTACAGATAGTTGATGTCAGAAATGTGAAACTCATGGTAAATTATGGAATAGAGAGCCTGAAATTCAATCAGAGTGTTCCCGTAAACAGCAGGGTAAGATTACGAACCAGACTGGATGCCATTAAAGATTTGCGTGGCATTACCAGGGCACACATGAAGGCCACTTTCGAAATAGAAGGAAACAACAAACCCGCTTTTGAAGCTGTCATCGTATTCCTGTATCATTTTAAATAAAACATTGGGTTTAATTTTCCATCTTTATCCATTTGTAATATTACATTATGTTTAAGTCCCTGAATTCTGTTATTCATACACAATGGAATAAAAATCCTTTGCTTGTTATCTTGTTGCTGGCATTTTCTATAAGGCTTATTTCTGCGATTTTCTCACAGGGCTATGGAATGCATGATGATCATTTTCTGGCTGTTGAAACACCCTGGTCATGGACTGTTGGTGAAGATTACAAAGAGTGGCTGCCTGAATCACAACCCGGAGGAGTAATACAAGAGGCTCAAAACATTACCTATCCGGCGTTTAATTACCTGCAGTTTTCTGTTTTAAATCTGGCAGGGATAAAAAATCCGAGGGTCAAGATGTTCTTTATAAGATTAATATTAGCATTATTATCCTTGTTGACGGTTACATATGCCTATAAAATCACAGAAAAACTGTCGGATGAAAAAACGGCAAATACAGTTGGATTGATGCTGGCATTGTTCTGGTTCATGCCTTTTCTTGCTGTTCGCAATCTGGTTGAAATTGTTGCTGTGCCTTTAATTTTCTGGGGTTCGTGGCTGTATATTAAACTTGATGATAAATCACCGCTAAACAGAATAAAAATTCTGAATGTATTTTTCGCAGGATTCATTATTGCCATTTCCATGGCCATACGCTATCAGGTTGGAATATTTTTATTGGGCATGGGTTTGGCTTTGGTTATTAAGAAAAGATGGATGGATGCATTGATCTTTGGATTTGGCTCCATTACTTCATTATTTCTGACACATGGGCTGGTTGATATTCTTTTATGGGGGAAACCCTTTGCTCAAATTCAGGCATATGTGGAATATAATCTGACATATAAAGGACTTTACGGTAATCCTGATAATGTTCTGATGTACATTGAGGTAATTCTGGGAATATTAATTCCGCCTGTAAGTATATTCTTATTGTTTGGATTTTTTAGAATATGGAAAAAATATTTATTCTTTTTTCTCCCTAACTTTTTATTCCTTGCATTTCACACATACTTTCCCAATAGACAGGAGAGATTTATATTCACTATTGTACCTATGGTTATTATGCTGGGTATGATAGGTTGGAATGAATTTGTAGCAAAATCGAAATACTGGCAAAAAAGACTCATATTGCTAAGAAACATTTACCGGTTTTTTTGGATCACCAATATTATTCTTCTGATACCGGTAAGTTTAACATACTCCAAACGTTCAAGGGTAGAGGCCATGGCCTATTTTTATCCGAAAAATGATAAGGTAAGCTCAATTCTGGTTGACGATATTGGCAGAAAAGGAGAAATGACATTACCGGTTTTTTACACTGGCAAGCCATTAAAAGTAGTTACATTACCTGAAGATGACCTTAATGATACCATTGTATATGATTCTGAAATATATCAATTTGTAGCCAGCTCTATGCATGTATTTGATCAGGACAATGGTATAGGCTGGCCCGAGTACATTATTTTTGTAGAAAATATTGATTTGGCCGACCGGGTTGAATACATGAAAAGGTATTTTCCCGACCTGGAAGAAGCAGCATACATTAAACCCAGTCTGGGTGACAGGATCATGAAAAAGCTGAATCCGGCAAATAAGAACGAAGAGTTTTTCATCTATAAGACGAATTTTAAGAGCTAAGTTTTTTGATAATAAAAAAGACTGTTATATTTGCACCTCCTTTTTGAGGAGATAAAACAAGTTTAAAGTGAGGGAGCTTAGCTCAGCTGGTTCAGAGCACCTGCCTTACAAGCAGGGGGTCGCTGGTTCGAATCCAGCAGTTCCCACAAGCAATTCAAAACCCGGCAATAGCCGGGTTTTTT
>CAYQDZ010000136.1:7172-8284 GCA_964416375.1 uncultured Bacteroidales bacterium | reverse complement strand
ACATTGAACCTGAAACGCATCATCAAACATTTGAGAAAAGACATCAAAATTCTCACAGAAAAAATCATGCCTATTGAGCTGATAATCAATGAGATCAATATCCTTAGAGATGAAGTAGACACCTATGTTCAGGGCAACCTAAAGGGATTTGTCGATCAGTTTACTGCGGGATGGGTATCATTCCTGGCGCCCGAAAACCTGAAATCTGTGAAATCGAAATGTCTGAACATACGGGATGAATTTGTTGAAAAACACAAAATTCAACCCGGCATTGTAAAAGTTGTAAAAGCCAAAAGAAAATAATATAATCCTAATCAGCTTAAACCACTAAAGATCCTTATCATGAAAAATAGAGTTATACTATCCTATTTTCTTTTACTACTGATCATTTCATGTCAGCCACCGACTCCAAAGAAACGGAGCGTATCTGTGAAACACAATTACATTATCCTGCTTGATCTCTCCGACCGCTTAATTGTTCAGCCTGAGCAACCTGAGAGAGATAAAGAAATTATCAAAGCCATTTATGCGTTGTTTGAACAAAAGGTCAGGAAAGATCTGTACATCAAATCGCGCGATGAAATAAAGGTTGTGATCGCACCGCAAAGGGGTTCAGGATTGAGAACAGACAAATATGAAGATCAGCTATACGTGAATATGGGAAATATAAAAAATGTATTTCGCCGCCCAAAAGAAGAAGAGCGACGGACCAATTTCCACAATTCACTGGATGAATTGTATAAAAAAGCTGTGTTTAGTAAAGTTCCCAAACAATATTTCGGAGCTGATATCTGGAAGTATTTTTATGAAGATTTGAAGACAGATTATACTTCCGACACCCTGACGAAAAACTTCCTCTTCATCCTCACCGATGGCTACCCCATTGTTGGCAAGGACATTAAAAAGCTGCAACCCGTTAAGGAATCACTGCCTGACCTTCACATTGTCCTGGTTGAAGCAAGTCCGCGGGATAAGGACCTTGAATGGGACAGGATTATGGAAATGTGGGCAGAGTGGTTCGATTCAATGAATATACAGGAATACACATTCATCAAAAGGAAAGCCATTTCAAAAGAAGTGGAGCAAATCAAAGATATTACCGGAGAATAATC
>CAYQDZ010000136.1:4537-7072 GCA_964416375.1 uncultured Bacteroidales bacterium | reverse complement strand
GCTTTCCTGGAGGAGATGATCAGTGCATTATCATAATACCAATCAATTTCTTCCAGTGTTTTCTCGGGTAGTTGATTCTCTTGAATATAAGTCGCCGTTTCAACCCACTTTCCATCCGTACTGAAAAGAGCCGTCATGGTTTTATTTTTCTGAGTAAACTCGGCCCGGAACATATTGAACTCCCTTTTCCAGTTGACATCTTCAACTCCGGGAAATTTGCTGGTGAAAGCAGTAGAAACATGATCAGGTATCTGCACATTGTTGCTAAAAGCAACAGTGGAAATGAAAACAGCTAATAACACTATTTTTTTCATATCAATACATTTTAAGGTTTAACTATTCGTTTGATTTAATCTTATTCATTTCTGACCGTATGATAAAACCACAGAACATCTATTAAGCAACAGTATTCAGGTTTTCCATGTTAAAAAAAAATAAAAACAAAGTCAGGTAAATTTCATTTCATACAATCGGCATATAAATAACAACAAGATTAAAGATTGGGAACACTGATAGAATTACGTGATTCGGCCAAGTTTATTATGTGCTTTCCATGATTTTTGATAAAACTTTTGTAACTGGATTTTTGAAAGAAGGATGAGTTGGGAAGTTGATGAGTTGGGAAGGTGATAAGGTGAGAAGTTGAGAGGTTTAGATTCTGGTTGCAGGATGCTGACTTTGCTCACCGAAACTTTAGTGAAGGTGTGTTACTGGTTGCTGGATGCTGGTTACTGGTTACTTGTCACTTATCCCCATTCACCAATTACCAATCACCAATCACTTTTTATTTCTTACTTTTCACTAATGACTAGCGACCAGTATCTAGTAACTTTTTCATCTCACTACTCATATCTTTTAAAGAAATTTTGGTGAGTTGATTAACTGATGAATCGATGAAATGAAGTTTTGTGATTAGCTTATTTGGAAGCGGTTGTCTTATACTGAAATAGATTACTTGTGACTTACAACTTTTCATCTCACTACTTATATCTCTGTACTCATATCTTATATCTCATATCTTATATCTTTTAATGACTTCAGTAGAAATAAATAATTACCGGTAACTTATTGATTTTAGCAGAGATAATTTATTTTTGACAGTATGTGGGCGAAAAGCTTAAAAAATAAAATTGGCCTTCTGACAGGCATTATACTGTTTCTGCTGATTCTTGCCATACCCAGCCAGGGGAATATGGATCACGGTACAAAATTAACTACCGCATGTGCTGTCCTTATGGCGGTATGGTGGATTTCAGAAGCTATTCCGCTGCCTGCCACTGCCTTAGTCCCCATCGTTTTTTTTCCTCTGACAGGAATAATGAATGCGAAACAAGTAGCTCTCTCGTATGCCGACCCGAATGTTTTTCTGTTTATGGGAGGATTTATGATTGCTATGGCTATGCAACGTCATGATCTTCACAAGAGAATTGCCCTGAATATTATTCAGTTGGTAGGTACTTCCGCTAAGAAAATTGTACTCGGATTTATGATTGCCACAGGTTTTTTATCCATGTGGATATCCAATACGGCAACAGCGATGATGATGTTACCCATAGGATTGGCGATCATTGATCATGCTTACGATCTGGAAACAAGAACGATTTCCAAAACAAAACCTCAGAAAGAAAACTTTAAATTTGGCATCGCTCTTATGCTGGGAATTGCATATTCGGCAAGCATCGGAGGAATCGGAACCTTAATAGGCACTCCTCCCAACATCATTTTTGCAGGAATTGCCAAATCGCTGTTCCCCGAAATTCCGCAGATTGGTTTCACAGAATGGATGCTCATCGGAGTTCCTATCGTATTGGTTTTTTTGCCACTGACCTGGGTTTATCTGGTAAACATAGCCGTGCCTCTCCGGAATCATACGATAGCAGGAGGAGAAAATATTATACATGAAGAACTGGCCTCTCTGGGAAAAATGAAACCCGGCGAGAAACTCACCTTGCTGGTATTTATTCTGACAGCTTTGGGATGGATATTCAGAAAAGATATCCAGATGGGCAACTTTTTTATCAGAGGGTGGACCAATGTTCTGGGCATTGAAGCTTATGTACATGACGGTACGGTTGCCATGGCAGGAGCATTGTTGTTGTTTGTAATACCGACAAGTATACGCAAGAACGAATATGTGCTCAATTGGGACTGGGCCAAACGTATACCCTGGGGCATTCTGATATTATTTGGCGGCGGGTTTGCCCTGGCGGCAGGATTTCGTGAAACGGGATTGGATCTATGGATCGGGAATGCTTTCGGTAGCTTCCATTACAGCTCGGTGCTTATACTGGTCATAGCAATCTGCCTGCTTCTTACTTTCCTTACGGAGATTACTTCCAATACAGCCACCATTACCATGATGCTGCCTATTCTTGCAGCCATGGCCATTTCCCTTCATATTCATCCTTTTGTACTGATGATACCGGCAACCATTGCAACTTCATTTGCCTTTATGATGCCTGTGGCCACACCCCCAAATGCCATTGTATTTGGCAGCAAGTACCTGAAAATTCCGGATATGGCTAAAGCCGGAGT
>CAYQDZ010000136.1:0-4437 GCA_964416375.1 uncultured Bacteroidales bacterium | reverse complement strand
GATTTCAGAACGGTATCTTTATCCAGCTTCTTTGTACAAAAGAACCAGTCATAACAATGCGTGTCTTTCGCATCGCTTTCCATACGGTCCTTAGCAGCTCCACACGATCCGGCAGGAGGCACGATCACATCATCTCCCGGACGCCAGTCGGCTGGTGTAGCCACTGAAAACTTATCTGCTGCCTGCAGGGCTATAACCACCCTGTAGATCTCATCAAAATTCCGTCCCAGACTCAAAGGATAATAGATAATGGTGCGGATTATACCTTTCGGGTCAATAAAGAACACAGCCCTGACAGCTTTTGTCGTGTCCTCACCCGGTTGTATCATTCCATACTTTTTGGCTACATCCATTTTGATGTCTTCAATCAATGGAAATTTCACTTCCACATCTTTCATTCCTTTGTATTCGATTTTCTCCTTAATGGTTCTCAGCCATGCTATGTGACTGTACAATCCATCAATTGAAAGTCCTACCAGCTTGCAATTGGCTTTTTTTAACTGCTCTTCCATGCCGGCAAAGGTCATAAACTCTGAGGTGCACACCGGTGTAAAATCTGCCGGATGGCTGAATAGTATTACCCATTCTCCCAAATAATCATCCGGAAAATTGATTTCTCCCTGTGTCGTAACAGCGGTAAATTTAGGAGCAGGATCTCCTATACGTGGCATTGTTACCACTTCCTGAACTTGATTTTCTTCCATTTTGTTTTGTTTTATTTATTAATTATTGATTTGTTGTATTACTTGAAATGTTTTTGCTTCGTTCAATGGATTGGAGAGCAAGGTAATTGTCTCCGAATTTTTTCAGGTTATCCATTTCCACATCATACTGATCAAAGTGACGCTCCTCGTCCTCCACCAAGGTTTCAAACAGTTTCTTGGAGACGGAATCTGCATTCTTGGCACATTCGTTGGCCCATTTATTGTAATCGTCGGCACTGCTTATTTCCATGTCTACCGCAAGCTGAAGCATCTTCTTTACGTCATGAATTTTTTTCACATCATGAGAAGCCTTCATCTCTACCTCGCCTTTCAGAAAAAGAATTCTTTCGGCAATCATTTCAATGTGCAACATTTCTTCAATGGCTGTTCTTTTAAACAAGTTTGCCAGAAGTTCATAGCCCTGATCGTCACAATGAAAATGAAAATACATGTACTGATGAACGGCATTCAGTTCATCAGCCACGGCCTGATTCAATAATTTTATACTTTGTTCTTTCATCTTTGATAGTTATTAATTTATGTATTTATGGTTTAAAACTAATTCCCAAACCTTTAGCCACTTTCTCTGCCAATTCCTTGTCGGCTTTATGAAAATGCTGAAGCTGTTTCCGGGTTATTTCTTCCTTTTTTGGCCCGCTAATCCCCTGCATTGATCCGACGATGTTGCTGACTGTGTTTGTACGTTCTTCTTCCGTCATGACTTTTCTGAATAACATGCCAGGTTGGGTAAAGTGATCGTCATCATTTTCATTCCGATCATACCAGTCTGCCTTATCAGAATCCATTTTCATTGAAGGTTCTTTGGTACTTTCATCAGCAAAAATATCATCGAAACTATTTGGCCAATAGTTCGGGTTTCCTTTGCCATTGTCATCTACTCGCATAGATCCGTCCCTCTCATAATTATTCACTTCATTAACAGGCCTGTTTACCGGGATCTGTTCGTAATTAGCACCTAATCTATAGCGGTGTGCATCAGGATATGAGAGCAATCTTCCCTGCAACATTTTATCAGGTGAATACCCGATACCATCAACTACATGTGCCGGAGCAAATGCAGATTGTTCAACATCTCTGAAATAATTTTCAGGAATTTTATTGAGTTCAACAACACCAACATCCATCAATGGATACTCACTATGCGGCCATATTTTTGTTAAATCAAAGGGATTCCATTTGAATGTTTTGGCTTGTTCCTCTGTCATAATTTGTATCTTAACTGTCCATTTTGGGTAATCTCCTTTTTCAATTGCTGCAACAAGATCGCGCTGCGCCCAGTCAGGATCTTTTCCTTTCATGGCCTCTGCATCGGGTCCGTTAAAAGTCTTTATTCCCTGTTGTGTTTTCACATGAAATTTCACCCAGAAAACTTCATCTTTGCTGTTGATCAGTGAAAATGTGTGGCTGCCATAACCATTCGTGTGCCTATATGAATATGGTGTTCCCCTGTCGCTGAACAAGATCATAACCTGGTGCAGACTTTCGGGATTCAGACTCCAGAAATCCCATACCATTGTCGGGCTTTTGAGGTTGGTTTTCGGATCACGTTTCTGGGTATGGATAAAATCGCTGAATTTCTTCGGGTCTTTGATAAAAAACACAGGAGTATTGTTTCCAACCAGATCCCAGTTCCCATCCTCGGTATAAAACTTCATGGCAAAACCACGAGGGTCCCGTTCGGTATCTGCACTTCCTTTTTCACCGCCGACCGTTGAAAGTCGTAAAAATACACGACACTCATTTCCTACCTTACTAAATATTTTGGCACGAGAAAATTTTGTTATATCGTGCGTTACGGTAAATTTTCCAAAAGCTCCTGTGCCCTTGGCATGAACAACACGTTCAGGAATACGTTCGCGATTAAAATGAGCCATTTTCTCATGCAGAATATAATCCTGAAGAAGGACCGGTCCCCTTGGACCTACAGTCATACTGTTTTCATTCTCCTTGTAGGCTTTGCCCGAAGCAGTAGTTAGTTTTTTGTTTTTCTTTTTCATAGTTCAATAATTTTAATGGTTCATGTTATGGTTTATTTTTTGTTTCAATTGTTGGTATTAGAAAGCCCATCACAACGGTCCCTATCATTCCAACAATGTAGAGAATTATATCTATGCTGGTATTGCTTATCAGTGATATAGAAGAGAGAAAGATCATACACCACATAAGCAAAATAGCAATACCCTTTGTTCTGAGCGTCATTCCTTTGTCATCTCTGAACTTCGAAATATAAGGTCCAAAAATCCGGTTATGGATCAGGATATTATAGAATTTTTCAGAACCCCTCAGGTACAAACCTGCCGAAAGCAAAAGAAATGGTGTAGTCGGCAATCCGGGCAATACGATTCCCAGGATTCCAAAACCCAGGGAAATTGTACCTAATATTATGAATAGCAATTTAATCATCAGTATGGTTGGGATTGAACTATTCTCCGTCTGAAAATTTGCCTATTATCTGAAGCTTGATATCGTCAATTTCAAAATTCGGGATATTTTTCCTCTCAAAATATTTTTTTATTACACCGTTTAACTCCTCGTCAAAATAATCTTCAATACGGTCCGATTCGACGCAATATAAATGGTGATGTTTTTCCATAATCGCATCGTATCGCATGACGTCCCTGTCGGTCTTCACCTTCTTTACGATCCCTTTTTCAACAAAAGCTTCCAATATTTTATATACAGTGCCAACCGCAATATTGGGATGGTTCTCTTTTATGAACTGAATGACGTTTTCTGCCGTCGGATGATTATCAAGTTCTGTCAAAACTTCAAGAACAGCCACTCTTTGTGGAGTCACCTTCAAATCATTGCTGATTAATGTAGTCCGTATTTCATTCAGGTCCATGTGATAATATTTATTATATAAGAATTATTCTTATTTAAGAACCAATAAAGTTAAGAAATTTTCATGATAATGGCAATAATGAATCGATTATTTTACATTAAGAAATTGTAAAAAAAAGAAAGTGCAATCTTTCGGTATCGGGTGGAAAAATTACCTGGGTATTCTACAGCTCAGACCTGTTCCAAAATACGTATCGGGTGCTTCTTTATTGAGCGTAAAACCTTTTTCTCTGTTACCTGCAATTTAAATCCTGTATAAAGGGCTGAATCCTTTGTCCGTATATGTGCTGTCGTTTGTTTTTGCCGTGATTTTCTTATCCGAATAAGCCAATCCAAGTCTCAGTTCAAAAGCACTGAGTAAACCATATCTCAGAAGGGTGGTGTTGTAAGTAGTGTTCTTAACTTTTCGGCTTTCGTTATGGTCTTTCTCCAGCATAAAACCAGTTTCAATCTGCAATGATTTGAGTGGTACAGGAGAAGAAGACTCGGTTTGGTCGGCCCGGTCTGTAATCAATTCAGGAATACCTTCCTGAGCCATGGCCACAAGAGTCACGATCAATGTAAATCCAACAAATAGATATGTCTTCATTTTCATATGAATTTATCTGATGCCTATTATTCAAGTTAAGCAAAATTCCATTAAGAAAGTTCAAATTGTTTAGCCTGCAAAATAGGGCAAATCATTTTTCATTTCTTGTATTACTACCTCTAATCCTTCTTTGTAAGATGAAAATTTCGGTTGCCCCATTTTTTTCGTTTCGTTATTATAAAAACAAAAAAACGGACAACGCCCAAAACGGTTATCAAACAATGCTTCTGATTTGTCACCTGATGCGGGCATTGTAATTTTCATCATATAATAATTTAT
>CAYQDZ010000135.1:0-8294 GCA_964416375.1 uncultured Bacteroidales bacterium | reverse complement strand
CCTCCCCGGATACCAAATTTTATCTGAGCCTGACCTGGTGCCCAAACCAATAAGCTAATTATAATAAGTGCAATATATTTAACTTTCATTATGATGGGTTTTTGGTTTAAATTAATAATTAAAGACAAAAATAATATATGCCAGTTGCAATAAAATTAAACCTTATCCATTAAAAATTTAAAATTTAAAACGTAAAAAATACTTCTTTAAGTATAAATAATTCATTCCAAAAGGTGATAATTCATAAATGCAGGCATATAATATTATGTAAATCTGTCTTTTACCATGAAAAAGCTGAAATGTTAAAATACTATCCTTTGATGAATTTATGTGAACAAATGCCAGAAAGAATCTGTTTGAAAATAAATACGATTAAATTATATATTTTTGCGATTCCAATAAAACAAGGATTATGACAATTTCAAAAGACCAGGTAGTATCTCTCACTTATGAGTTGAAGCTTGACGGAAACGACGGAGAGATAGTTGAAACAATTAAGGATGATTCTCCTCTGACATTTCTTTATGGTTCGGGTAATTTATTGCCAAAATTTGAACAAAACATTGATGGATTAAAAGTAGGAGATAATTTTAGTTTTGACCTTAAAGCAAAAGATGCTTATGGTGAATTAAATGAAAATGCTATTGTAGAGGTGCCGATTTCAGCATTTGAAATCGAAGGTAAAATTGATGATACTATGCTAAAGCTTGGCAACAAAATACCTATGCAGGATGCTTCCGGAAATAAGTTAACGGGAATTGTAAAAGAAATTAACAGCCATACTGTAAAAATGGATTTTAATGATCCCATGGCAGGCAATCATTTGTTTTTCAGTGGAAAAATAACAGAAATACGCAAGGCTACTGAAGAAGAGTTGCATCATGGACATGCTCATTCTCCGGGAAGTTGCGAAGGATGTTCAGATTGTGGAGGAGAAGGCGACCATTGCTAAATTTACACACAAAATACTATTCGTAAAATCCTGTATTTCATTTGTAAGTACAGGTTTATGAATCGATCACAAAATCATCTGCATCTTCTAACACCGGAAAACTATTTCTGTACCTTCGTTGCAATTCAAGATCCAGTTCTGTAATAATGATCCCCTCTTTGTTCTCAATTTTGTGTAATACTTCACCTCTGGGAGAAATAACCTGCGAATTACCAATGTATTCAATGCCTCTGCCGTCCTTCCCTACCCGATTAACACCTATGGTATAACATTGGTTTTCAATAGCCCTGGCCTTTAGCAATGCTTCCCATGCATTATTCCTTACAGCCGGCCAGTTCGCTATAAAGATCAGTAAATCATACCCTTGACTCACATTTCGGCTCCAAACGGGAAATCGCAGATCGTAACAAATCAATGGCAATATTTTCCAATTTTTGTACTCCACTATTTTTTTTTCTTTACCAGCTACATAATGTTTCGGTTCATCTCCCATTGCAAAAAGATGTCTCTTATCATAAACCTGATGGACTCCGTCAGATGTGACAAAGTGCAGTCGATTATAAAATTCATTGTTTACTTTATCAGGTTTGCTTCCAATAATTGCCGAATTATATTTCTTCGCTATTTCATTCATCCAATTGTGAACGGTTTTATTGTCTTCTTCGCTGAACAATTCCGGTTGCATTGTAAATCCTGAAGCAAACATTTCAGGCAGAAGGATTAAATCTACTGATGAATTTACGCTATCCAGCAATTCATTGATCTTAGCAAGATTAACTTTGATATCATGCCATTCTATATCGTACTGCAGCAATATAATATGTAAACCGGATTTCATGATGAAAGGATCATCTTTTTGAACTCAGCATTTTAGTAATCTTAACAATCAGCTCTTCCGGATCAAAAGGCTTCACAATATAATCATTAGCTCCTGAAGTATAGGCTTTCTGAATAGACTCATCCAGGTGACTCCTGCTTAAAATAAGAACCGGTGTATCAGAATGCAGTTCATCCCGCATGATTTCCACCACTTCAAAGCCACTCTTTCTGGGCATAAACAGATCCAGAATAATCAGATCAAATTCCTCACTTTTAATAGTCTCCAATGCTTCTTCACCATCATCAACAGTAGTCACTTCATATCCCAGCCGTATGAGAGCATGTACAACTACCTTTTGCATCATGGCATCATCTTCAGCATATAGAACTTTCATATACTAAAAATTAAAATCCCGATCAAAATCCTCAATCAATCTTTTTATTTTACTATCAACGTCATCAATCAAATCAGGTATTAAATCTAAATTCTCATTTTTCTTAGTGAATTCCTCAATTTTCATCAAATCTTCTTCAAGTTTTTTTGCTCCAAGAAATGAAACACCTGGAATAAATCTATGAGTTTCCTTGCTTAAATCATCAATAGCATCATGTTTTAAATTGCTTTTTACCTTTTTTAAAAATGCGGGCGCCACCTCCTTAAACGTATCAATCATTTCACGTATGAAATTCTGATCGCCTCCTGAAATCCTGTTTAAAAACGACAAATCGTATAACTTCTCTTCCGGCATATGGAGTTTATTATGTGTTTCATTTACAAAAATGGGAAAAAATCTCACTTTTGCCTCATTTAAAAGGGTCGTGTTATTGACAAAAAATGATTATGGTTTAATTTTTGCATTAATGTAATTGATATATTATTTTCGCTCATTATTTAAAGTGACTGATAATTATTCTACTCGGAAATAAATGCTATGAAAAAAAACTATTTTAACTTATTTATTGTTCTTGCCGGAGTTCTTTTTTTACATGGTTCTCTAAATGCTCAGCGTTCAAAAATATTTGAAAATCCGGAATTTGGCGCAGATAGTGCTTCGCGTATGGAATGTGCCAGCAATCTTTCCATCATGAGTCAATACGTGAAGATAAAAACCTTTGAATATGCCTACGATTCATGGAGAGATTGTTTTTTCAATTGTCCAAAGTCTAGCAAGAACATTTATATTCATGGCTCAAAAATCTTAAAATACAAGATTGATAATGAAGAAGATGAAATAGTAAAGGATGCATACATTGACACACTAATGATCTTATATGATCAGAGGATGGAATATTTCAAACAACCGGGATATGTTTATGGAATCAAAGGAATTGACTTGCTGCGTTACAGAAGTTCTGATATTGAAGAAGCTTATGGATACCTTAAAAAATCGATTGACTTTAGAAAAGAAAAAGTAGATGAATCGGTAGCCGTTACTTTCATGACCGCTACTCATAAATTATTACAGGATAGTAAGTTGGGTGCTGATGTGATGATTGGCAACTATGTTTTGATCATGGATTTACTCAACGCCAAAGTGCAAAGCGGTGATACAGATCCCAAATTACCACAAGCCATTGAGAACATAGAAAAAATCTTTGCTGAAAGTGGCGCAGCCGACTGTGAATCATTAATAGCAATCTTCACTGAGAAATTTAAGGCGGAACCGGAGAATGTTGATCTGTTAAAGAAAATCACTTCTCTCTTGTCTGAAACAGGATGTGAAAAATCAGATTTGTACGGAAAAGCTGCTGAAGCTCTATATAAGCTTGAACCATCGGCAGAATCGGCATCAAAACTGGCAAATCTTTTTGCCATTCGTGAAGAATACACAAAAGCAGGTGCTTATTACAAAAAAGCCATTGAACAGGAAACAGACAATGAAAATAAGGCACACTATCATTACAATCTCGGAAAGGTTGCTTTTCAGCAAAAAAATTTCCCGGGAACCCGTAAGCACTGTTTGTCAGCAATCAATCTGAAAAGCAATTATGGTGACGCCTATATCCTGATAGGAACTGCCTATGCAGCCAGTAATGGCAGTTGTGGTTCGGATTTTGAAAAACAAGCCGTATACTGGGCAGCTGTTGACAAGTTTACTAAAGCCAAAACTGTAGATCCATCAGTAAAAGGAATTGCCGATGAACAAATAAAAGTGTATTCACAGCGTTTCCCTAACAACGAAATTACATTCTTCAATGGGTATACGGATGGCGACACTTATACCGTTGGGTGCTGGATAAACGAAAGCACCATTGTAAGGACCACAAAATAGAAAAGAAACTTTCCAAAAAGTCCCTCAAACAGTCATCCTGAGCGAAGTCGAAGGATGTACGGTAATGATAACCAACACATTTCGACTTCGCTCAATGTGACAAAAGTATAAGAACAGGGCTTTCAATCTTGACATGAGCACTTTTGGTTTTACCGGCTTTGTAATGTAGTCGTCTGCACCGGCAGAAAAACCCGCTATCTGAGAATAATCTTCAGATCTGGCCGTTAAAAATACGATCAGAATGTTTTCATTCATTGGATTCTCCCTGATTTTCTCGCAGATTTCAATACCATCCATTCCCGGCATCATGACATCCAGAAGAATGAGATGAGGCAATATCTTCTGTATGGATTGAATGGCATCTTTGCCATTCAAGGCAGAATGAATATGAAAACCTTCTTTTCGAAGATTGTATGAAAGAAATTCAACAATATCCGGTTCATCATCAACAATAAGTATCTTGGCATCAGTGGGATTCATTTCGTATAGATTATCCGACTATTGTAAAAATACTAGCGAATTATAAGGAATGCGTTAAGAAAAAATTATTATACTGAATACCAATTTTAATTCTAAATTAAGAAGCTTAACATTAATTTAACATAGAAATATTATTATCTTTCATTTCAGAATTATTTTTGTGCCTTGAAAATATAATATCATGGATAAAGTATTCTTAATCATTGTGGTTGTTCTTTTTGTATTGGCAATATCCGATTTAATTGTTGGAGTGAGTAATGATGCGGTCAATTTTTTAAACTCGGCCATCGGGTCAAAAGTTGCTCCTCTCCGGGTTATTTTAATTGTTGCAGCTTTAGGAATTCTTTTCGGCACAACATTTTCCAGCGGAATGATGGAGGTTGCCAGAAAAGGTATCTTTTTTCCCGGTGCATTCAGTTTTAAGGATATCATGATCATTTTCCTTGCCGTTATGCTCACAGATGTAATATTGCTGGATCTGTTCAATACTTTTGGCCTTCCGACATCCACCACTGTTTCCATTGTCTTTGAATTACTGGGTGCTGCAGTCGGAATGTCGATCCTGATCATCATGAAAAAAGGAGAAGAATTTGGTGCGATGAGCAATTATATCAATTCCGGAAAAGCTCTTGCCATCATTTTTGGTATACTTCTATCTGTTGTGATAGCATTTACTGTGGGTGCAATAATACAATATATCTCAAGACTTATATTCACATTCAATTACGATAAAACCATTAAATTTTTTGGTGCCATCTGGGGTGGCATAGCCATTACTTGCATCACCTATTTCATGTTAATTAAAGGGGCCAAAGGCGCTTCCTTTATGACTGATAATCATCTTATCTGGATCAATTCTCATACCCTTCTTATTTTGGGTGCCAGCCTTGTATTCTGGTCAATTGTACTTCAATTATTGCTTTGGACATTTAAATTTAATATTTTAAAATTTGTTGTATTGACCGGTACTTTTGCTTTGGCCATGGCGTTTGCCGGTAATGACCTGGTTAATTTTATCGGGGTACCGCTGGCAGGTTTTGAATCGTTCAAAACTTTTTCTGAAGCCGAAGGTGCTAACCCCGACGGATTTTTGATGTCCTCGCTAGCCGGAAAAGTGAAAACCCCAACTTTATATCTTCTTATTGCAGGGCTTATCATGGTGATCACACTTTGGCTGAGTCGTAAAGCAAAATCTGTTGTTAAAACCACTCTGAGTTTGAGTGATCAGGATGTAGTTGATGAGAAGTTTGAATCCAGTTTACTGGCGAGATCACTTGTACGTCAGGCGGTTGTTGTAAATAAAGCAATTCAAAAAATACTTCCTAAATCCCTTTTGAAGCGTATTGAAAAAAGATTTGATTCTTCACACTTTAAAAAACAAGGAAAAAGCAACCCCGGTGTATCTTTCGATTTAATACGTGCATCCGTCAACCTGGTGGTTGCAAGTATTCTGATCGCATTTGCGACATCACTTAAATTGCCCTTATCTACCACCTATGTAACGTTTATGGTTGCCATGGGCACATCACTTGCCGACGGCGCCTGGGGTCGTGAAAGTGCAGTTTACCGAATAACAGGTGTAGTAACGGTGGTAGGTGGCTGGTTTTTTACGGCATTAAGTGCATTCACTGTTTCACTTCTTATAGCATTAATTTTAAAATGGACTCATCTATACGGTCTCATCGCCCTGATTCCACTTGCAATCTTTCTTATCATAAAAACACATTCTTTTCATTCAAAAAAATCTGAAAAAGAAGCCAGAGAGATGGAAAAATCAAGAATTTCTTCTCTGGATGGAGATAGTGTATATGAAACCTGTTCAGAGAATATTTCCAATCTGTTAATGGCCGGTGCTAAAACACTTGATCGAACTGTAGAATTTCTTATTAAAGAAAAAAGGAAAAAACTTAAAAACGATGTGAAATCAGTGAAGCAATTAAATAAGGAGGCAAAAATTCTAAAGAAAGAAATACCAATAACTTTACAAAAACTTACAGAGGATTCATATGAAAGCAGTCATAGTTACATAGAAATTATAGATTATTTGCGAGAAATGATGCATAGTTTATCCTTTATAGTAAATCCTTGTTTCGAACATGTGGATAATAATCATGCCCCGCTCACTGAATTTCAGGCTAAGAATCTTACAGAGATGAGTAACTCGATTAAAAATTATGTTATTGAAATGGTTGGAGCCATCTCAAGTTCTGATTTTTCAAATTCTGACAAATTTATCAATAAAGCAACAGAGCTTAATGAACAAATCACACAGATAAGAAAAAAACAATTGAAGCTGCTCAAGAAAGACCCGGGAAGTACGCGCACCAATATGTTGTTTATGGATATTCTGAATGAATCGAAAAATTCAATCCTTTTCATCAATAATATTTACAAATCATTTCGCGACTTCGCTAAGAATAATCAATCCGTTAGCCTGGCACGTGTGCAAAAAAATATATAAAAAAGCCGATATAAAAATCGGTTTTTTTACACTTTGATTTATAAATTTTTACTTATCCTTATTCAGTGCAGGAATATTAAATCTTTTCCTGATCTTTTTATTTCGTTTTCGATGCTTGATTACTTCCGATTCAATGTAGAAGATAATTTCTTCGGCGAGGTTTTTAATTAAATCACCGCAACGTTCGATTTTTCCAACAGTACGCGAAACAAGGATAACATTAGAAACCTTGTCTTTTGAGTTTTTCATGTAATCCTGCATTAGCATGGGGATCTTTTTATTCACCTTATCAATCTCCTTATCGATCTTAAAGACTGTTTTTGCAAGCTTCACATCGCTGTTCTCAAGCGCATTTGAAACATTGGAAAGCATCGTATCAATATGATCAAATAACTCCGGTAACTTTACCAGTTTTATGAGTTCTTTTGAAAGGGTCAACTGGTCTTCGTATACAAAACTGGATATCCGGTAGGCATGATCACCAATTCGCTCAAGATTTCCACTCATTTTCAGGATCGCTATGGCAAGTCTTAAATCAGCTGCCACAGGTGCATACAATGCTAAAAAATCTTCACATTCTCTGTCAATGGTTAATTCATAAGAATTTACACGACCTTCCTTGCGCATGACTTCACTTGCTGCTTCAGCATCTCCTGTTAGTACTGCTTCCTTGGCAAGAGTCAACTGATCCCTTATCAGATCAACCATTTCAAAGAATATATTTTTCAGACTGTCTATTTCGTATTCAAGAGGAATCATAACAAATAAAGTTATCAGTATAAATTAAATTCTAAGTTAAGGATAAAGAAATTGAATTATTATCCGAACCTTCCTGTAATATAGTTTTCCGTTCTTTCATTTTTCGGACTAGTGAATATATCCTTTGTGGCTCCCTCTTCAATGAGTTCACCCAAATAGAAAAATCCGGTACGATCGCTTACCCTTCCTGCCTGTTGCATATTATGTGTTACAATGATGATCGTATAATTGATCGAATCCATGGTATATTGCTGTTATGAAATTAAGCCATTACCAACCAACACAAAGCCGATTTAAATAGAAAACATCCGGCGAAATGTTATCGAAAACATTTCAGTAACGTTACGCTAACATTGATTTATAGTTAAACCAACTTTTCGATAGAATGATGAATGATAATTATTTCTATTTTCGGGCTGATTATAAAAAATTATGTATCAACAAACTATCGATAATAAAATGATAATCAGTCGAAATTATCAATCTTACAAAAATCTTAACCTGCATTATTCATGCATCAAGTTTGGGGCAGATGCGAGGCGTCGGAAGC
>CAYQDZ010000134.1:0-8295 GCA_964416375.1 uncultured Bacteroidales bacterium | reverse complement strand
AACAGACAGCTGTTTGGTTTTGCAACTCTGACAGGTACTCCACCAAGTTCAATATTCAATCCAACATCTTCTTCATTCAGTTTGCTTCCGAATCCTGCTGTTGGTACCATTTATATTTCTGATGTAACCGGTACGGCTACTATATATTCTGTGGCAGGTTCCAAGGTTATGGAAATCAATAATTTAGATGGAAACAGTACGGCTATTGATATATCCGGTCTTAATAGCGGAGTATACTTCATTAGCGCAAAAAGTGCAACAGGTGTACAAACTGCAAAATTTGTAAAACAATAACTTTTTCAAATAAAAATGAAAGCTCCCATACGGGGGCTTTTTTTTTGCATTATAGTATAATGAAGCAAAATATTCTATCATCAATCCTAATCCCTGATGCATTTATTAGGATACGTACTATTGCTATTACGGTTAGCCCGTAATTCCCTTCCCGGGAATTTCAATTTCACCAAATAACATGAAAAGCTTGAGTCCTGTTTTTGGAGAGCATGGTAAATAGATTAAATTTGTGGATCTAATAATTACCATTAAAGTCGTATGAATACCAGTAATAAGAACAAAGATACCATTCATAACATCAATCGTAAAAAGAGAATGATCTATTCATTTATTCTTTTTTATTCCCCTTAGTAGTTTTTGTACTGATTGAATTATTGCTGAGAGCGTTCAATTACGGTGATAATTATGAGCTATTTATTGATACCCAACTCTTTGGAAAAACTTATCATACATGCAATCCTGTTTACGGTAAAAAATATTTCCACAAATTAAAACAAACCAGTCCCCGCCAGGAATACTTCTTAAAAGAAAAACCGGAAAATGGTTTCAGAATTTTCATTATGGGTAGTTCCACGGCATTTGGTTTTCCCTATAGTCCGGGCATTATGTTTACCAGAATACTGCAGGAAAGGCTTCAGGATAGCTATCCTGACCGGTATATCGAAGTAATAAATACCATACATATCGGCTGTTAACAGCTACACATTGCAGGATATTGTTTCGGATATATTAAAAAAACATCCGGATGCTATTTTAATTTATGCAGGCCATAATGAATTTTATGGCGGCATGGGCATTGGTTCAGTCGAAAGCATGAGCAACAGCCGAATCATTAAGCTTCTCCATTTAAAACTCATGAATTTTAAAACATACCAATTGATTCGTGATATTATTGTTGGTGTGCAAAATCTCTTTACAGGAAATAATGATAACTCAATGGATACGAACACTGCAACCCTAATGGAAAGAATAGTGGCCAATAAAAAAATTGAGTACAAGAGCAAAATATTACCTGAACTAAAGCAACTTTCACCTGATAATCCAAACATTGAAGCTTTTGAGCAAATGATTTCACAGGCAAATAGGTCAAAATAACAGGATCTGACAGCCCACTTTCTGAAAACAAATCCACTCATTCATCACTCTGCTCAAAATTTATGCCGGCACTTAAAATCAAAGATTAATCTGACCTGGCTTGACTATCAACAACAGAAAACACTTCTGATAAATGATTTATTATCGCTTTACAAAGACTGAATTCATGACAAAATGATTATCTTCAAATCCTGATTTTTAGTCTATAAACATTAAAATTATTCCATGAATACTTCAGCGCAAAAATTATCTCTGAAAGAAAAGCTGGGCTATGGGTTTGGAGATCTCGCCTCCGTACTCTACTGGCAAACCTTCATGTTATATTTTACTTATTTTTATACAGATGTATTTCTCCTTCCTACCGCTGTAGCAGCCACCATGTTTCTGATAAGCCGGGTATTTGATGCCGTAAACGATCCATTGATGGGCATCATTGCTGATCGTACCAATACGAAATGGGGAAAATTCCGGCCTTATTTGCTTTGGCTTTGTGTGCCTTTTGCCATTGCCGGTGTACTGGTGTTTACAACACCGAATTTCGGTATGACAGGGAAGATCATTTGGGCGTATGCCACCTTTATACTCATCATGATTCTTTACACTGCTATTAATATTCCTTATACTTCTTTATTAGGGGTTATCTCAGCAGATTCAAATGAACGAACTTCCGTTTCGTCGGTCAAGTTCTTGTTTGCTTTTTCTGCAGGTATTATTATTTCAGCTACATTACTCCCAATGGCCAGAAACCTGGGTAGCAACGATGAATCGATTATAAGCGCTCAGTTAGATAAGCACATGCTTACAATTCGTGAAGTTACCCAGGGTAACGCACAAATTATTTTGCTTGCCGAAGATGCGGATGGCAACACCGGAAAAACGGAATTTGGATTCAAAGTAAATCCTTCTGAAAATAACATTCCTGCTATTGTTTCTCCTATACATGATGTAAAACTAGAATCGGGATTTCATACTCATGAGCTTGATATTTCCGGAATTTTTAAGGGAAATATGGGAGGGGAATTTGAATATATCGCCAATAGTCAGAATAAAAATATAGTTGACGTTGAGTTAAACGGAAAAATTCTTGTAATACAGGAAAAAAATATTGGGAGTGCGAAAATCGACATCACGGCCAAGGACAGACGTTGGGGAGATAAAACACAAAGTTTTTATGTTCATGTAATAAAACAAGGCAATAGCGATCCGGTTATTAAGGATTCAACAGATTATTTTAAGTTGAACAAGGGGTTCGAATCTGAGACCATTGATCTGTCTGAATTCATAACAGACCCCGATGGTGATGTTTTATCATTTTCAGTGGAAAGCAATAACCCAAAAACAATAACTCCCCTCATAAATGAGCATACGCTTAGTTTCATTGAGGCCAGACCGGGAATAGCCAAACTGACTATCACTGCTTCTGATGGGAATGGAGGACAGTTTATCCACTCCATAAAATATCTGATTATGTCAGACGGGAGCAATCCTCCTTATGTCAACAACACGGTAGATTATATTACGGAAACAGCAGGATTTGAATCATACCAGTTAGATATTTCAAATTTGTTTATCGACTCGGAAGGAGCACCGCTTACCTACCAGATTAAAGTCATTAATAATGCCAAAGGATGGCAACGATCGTTTATGATTTTTGGTTTGGCGGCAATTTTGTTTTTCCTGATAGCTTTTAAATCAACCCGCGAAAGGGTTCAGCCTCCGTCATCGCAGAAAACATCTATCAGAAAGGACCTGAAAGATTTGTTTACTAACAAACCCTGGTTGATTCTCCTGGCTACAACAATAACCTTTATTCTTTTTGTTGCTATCAGAAGTAGTGTTACCGTACATTACTTTAAATATGTAATTGGTCTTCAGGAATTAAAGCTTCCATTCCTTGGTATAAAAGTTTATAATTTTGAAGCCCTGGCATCTGCCTATAATACAATTGGTCAAATCTCCTCCTTCCTTGGGGTATTGTTGGTTGCATGGTTCGCAAAAATAGTGGGTAAGAAAAAGGCTTTTGTGATCATCTTTATCATTGCCATTTTCAGTACCGGAATTCTCTACTTTTTAACTGCAGAACAACTTGGACTGATCTTTTTCTTCCAGATTACTGGCTCCATGACAGGGGGTCCGCTGAGCGTATTGATTTGGGCGATGTACGCCGATACGGCCGACTATGGAGAATGGAAACAGGGAAGACGCGCCACAGGTCTGATTTTCTCTGCATCAACCATGTCTCAGAAATTTGGTTGGGCATTTGGTGCTTTTCTTGCCTTAACCCTTATGTCGCAATTAGGATTTCAACCAAACGAAGCTCAATCATCAGAAAGCATGCGGGGATTGCTTTTGTTGTTTTCTATAATTCCTGCCGGAATGGGAGTTTTATCAATAATTCTGTCGCTCATTTACCCCTTAAATGATAAACGTGTACAGGAAATTGAAACTGAACTCATCGAACGAAGAAAAAAGGCTGAAACAAGCATGGAATAATGAATTAATTGAATAGAATATAACGGGCATCTCAGTTTTTTTCTGGTTGCCCGTTTTTGTTAAGAAGGGATAATTTAGAACTTCATTTTAATAAATATTGATAACCACTTAAAAAACACAAAGATATGCAATACGGATACTTCGACGATCAGAACAAAGAATATGTAATTGAACGGCCCGACACGCCCGAGTCGTGGAGCAATTACCTGGGATCGACCGATTACGGAGCCATCATTACCAACAACGCCGGAGGTTATAGTTTTTACAACTCTGCTGCCGACGGACGATTTATGCGATTGCGTCCCAATACTATACCCATGGATCAGCCCGGAAGATACATCTATCTTCATGACAGGGATTTAAAAGATTACTGGTCGGCCTCATGGCAACCTGTGGGAAAACCCCTTGATCAGTACAAAACATTATGCAGGCATGGAACCGCCTATACCATAATTGCATCCGAATACAACAAGATTCGGACCGAAACCCTCTTTTTTGTTCCCCTGGGAGAAGCTTTTGAATGCTGGAACATAAAAGTAAAAAATGCCGACAGCAAAAAAAGAAGCCTTCGTCTCTTTAGCTATGCAGAATATACGGGACACTGGCAATTGTGGATGGATATTGTGAATCTTCAGTATTCGCAATACATCATGGCCATGAAGGTAGTAGATGGGATCATTGACCATGGAACAAACGTTAACCAGCCATTTGATCCCGAAGACCTGGAAGAAGGGGGACAAGGCAGACATAGCTTTATGGCCGTTGCCGGAGCTGAAATTTCAGGTTTTGATACCGATCGTAAAAAATTTATCGGACCCTACCGGTCCTATCATAATCCTCTTGTGGTTGAAAAGGGAGAATGTACCAATTCAATTGCCGTGAGCGATAACGGATGCGGTACGCTGCAGGTGGATGTAGAGCTCGAAGCCGGCGAAGAAAAAGAACTCACCATATTAATGGGCTTTGGAACCGCCGAAGATCAGGGCAAAAAAGCCGTCGCGGCATACAGCAAACAAGACAAAGTGCAGGAAGAGTTTATAAAACTTAAAAAACACTGGCACAACAGGTTAGAAGGCATGTCAGTAAAAACACCCGATCCGGAGCTGAACAGCATGCTCAATATGTGGGGGCCTTACAACTGCCTTATCACCTATGCCTGGTCAAGAGCCGCCAGCCTGGTTTACAACGGAGAACGAAACGGATTGGGATACAGAGATACCGTGCAGGACATACTGGGCGTATTGCATTCCATACCGGAAGAAGCAGTAAAGCGCCTGGAATTAATGATTACAGGGCAGGTATCAACAGGCGGGGCCATGCCTGTTGTAAAACCTTTTTCTCATAGACCAGGCAAAGAAGTTCCCCCTGCCGGAGAAGAATACCGTTCCGATGACTGCCTGTGGCTCTTCAATACGGTCCCTGCCTATGTAAAAGAAACCGGTGACCTGTCGTTCTTCGGAAAGAAGCTTCCTTATGCCGATAAAGAAGAAGACACCGTTCTCGGACATCTGCGCAGGGCAATAGAATTCAATCTTGAACATTCGGGTTCTCATAACCTGCCCTGCGGACTGTTTGCCGACTGGAACGATTGCCTGATGCTGGGACATGACGGAGAATCGGTATTTGTTACTTTTCAGCTTCGCTATGCGCTGAATGCATACATTGAGATCTGTAACCTTCTGAACAAACAGGATGAAATAAACTGGGCCTCTCCCCTCCTGAAAAAACTGGATGAGAATATAGAAAAATACGCATGGGACGGAGACTGGTATCTTCGTGCATACCGCTGGGACGGAATGAAATTTGGTTCCAGGGAATGTGACGAAGGAAAAATCTGGCTGAATCCGCAAACATGGTCGGTATTGAGCGGACATGCTAAAGGGGAAAAAGCTTCCAGGGTTTTAAAACATGTTCAGGAAAACTTATTTACCGATTATGGTATTATGGTATGTAATCCTCCTTATGTAAAAACAGACCTCGGCGTAATCAAAGCTCCTCTTTTCAATGCCGGAACCAAAGAGAACGGAGGGATATTTTGCCATACACAAGGATGGGCTGTAATGGCAGAAACCATGCAGGGTAACGGAGATCAGGCTTACAAATATTTCAGGGCATTCATGCCTGCAGCATACAATACAAAAGCAGAAATACGGGAAATTGAACCTTACGTATATTGCCAGTCGACGCATAGCAAACACAGTCCCCGATATGGGAAATCCCGCCTGCCCTGGTTAAGTGGTGCCGCAACATGGGCATTCTATTCGGCTTCGCAATACATGATGGGTATCCGGCCTGAATACAATGGAATAACCATTGATCCCTGCATACCTGCTGAATGGAAAGAACTGAAAATTACCAGACGATTCAGAAGCAAGATGATGGATATTACGATTAAAAATCCTGATGAAAAAGAAAAAGGTATTTCCAGGCTTAAATTGAACGGTAAAACCATGGACGGTAATTTTATTCCTGTAGAATTACTCAATGAAATGAATGAGGTAGAAGGTATCTTAGAATAAAGGAGAAGTTTTTATTATCTGATAAAAATGTAATAATCAGCAACAATTAACACAGTTGTGTTGTCTGCATAATTCATTCAACAATCTTTTTACCGGTAAAAAGAATAGAATATTTACCTTAGAATGGTTATAAATAATAAAGTTTGGTTTTGTTCTATTCATGCAAATGATTAGTATTGTAGTCACTAAATTCTGAAAGGGATTTATCACTGGGAGCTTCATTTGAACACCAGATTTCAAAATCCTGACTCCCTGAATTGATAAATACTTTGAAAATCCATTGCAGTTGAAATCTGATCCGATGAAAAAATCTTCCGTTCCTATTTCTCAAAAGGCCATTTGGGGTCTGGGCGGTTTCGCTGAAAATCTTTCCAACAATACAATTCTAAGCCTTGCCTACCTGATATTTGGTGTTGGTATGGGTATAAGTCCTCTTTATATCGGTATTGCACTGTCCGCTTCGCGTATCCTCGATGCAGTAACGGACCCTATCATGGGAAATATAACCGATAACACGGTTTCCCGCTGGGGAAGAAGGAGGCCATACATATTTGTCGGTGCAATTTTAATGTCGTTTATTTTTGCTTCCATTTGGTATACACCAAGAAATGGCAGTGAAATATTCCAGGCAGTATATCTGATTACAACCTGCTCTCTGTTTTATGTAGCTTTTACAATCTGGGTTATACCCTTTAGCGGTCTGGGACTGGAAATGGTTACCGATTATGATGAACGAACCCGGTTAATGACTTTTCGCGTAGTCCCTTCATTTTTAGTTGGTATTCTCATTGCATCTCTTTATGCCATAACACTGAAAAGTGAATGGTGGGGAGGAGATGAAGTCGTCGGTGCAAGGTATGTCGGCACCATCATTGCGGGATTGATACTGATAACGGGTATTTTGCCTTCCATTTATTGTAAAGAACGTTATGCTCAAAAGAAGCAGGAAAAAATTGACCTCTGGTCTGCCATACTTTTTACATTAAAAGACAGAGCTTTTCTGCTATTAGTGGGTTCGGTGTTTTTTGTGTTTGTTGCTCTGTTCTATATGATCCCTTTGCTCACTTATATCAACCTGTATCATGTTTGCGACGGCGATAAAATACTTACAGGCAGACTTGGAGTTTTTACAGGCCCTACTCAAGCCGTCGGACAAATTTTAGCTACCATTGCGATAGGCTTTTTTGCAAAGTATTTCGATAAGAAAAACGTATTGATAACAGGACTCATTATTGGTATAATCGGTTATCTGAGCAGCTGGATTCTTTTTACTCCCAGCAATCCCTATCTGGCTATAATACCTCCGGTGATCATTAATATCGGCTTATGCGCATGCTGGGTACTAAATGGTTCCTTCAGTGCAGACATATGCGATTACGATGAACTGAAAACAGGCAGGCGCAGAGAAGGCATGTACAGCGCAGTATTCGGATTTCTGAATAAAGCGGCCATTGCACTGGTTATGCTTGTAAGTTCCTGGGTTCTTGTAAGACTCGGATTCGAAGGAAATAATATTCATCCATCAACACAACAATTGTTCACCTTACGATGGACTTACATTGTTATCCCTACAATCTCAATGATCGGGGCCATTTTGTGTATGTGGAATTACCCACTGACAAAAAAGAAGGTCGCTGAAATACAAAAAGAACTGGAAATAAGAAGAAGTAAAGCCGGATCAGAATAAAGATTAGCAGTCGAAAAGGATCACGATACATCGTGAGTTCTGATTAAGAAAATTGTTTTAAATCGATGATTTTCTGAACACCATATAGGATGTCCCTACATGATTAATAATTCAAAAAATATCCCGAAAGGGTCAACCTGCCTACCTTTGGAGAATAAACCCACAAACAGGCATTCAACACACTCTTAAAACTCTTGGTCACCCTGA
>CAYQDZ010000133.1:0-8639 GCA_964416375.1 uncultured Bacteroidales bacterium | reverse complement strand
TAAGTGTGAAATTGCAGCTAAATGTCTTTTGAATGTAAGCTTACAATAAATAAGCAGAAAATATGGATAAGTTTATTTTAACTATTAAATATTGAAATCATGAAAAGGATAATTTTTTACGGCATCATAAGTATGCTATTGAATGTTGGGATTTTAAGTGTCAGGGCTGAAACAAACACTGTAAAAAAGCAAAAGAACGATACTGCTTCGTATACAGTTCTTACGGCAAAGATTGTAGATGAAGCAACAAAAAAACCACTTGTCTTTGCTTCTGTTTTTAAAACAGGAACCAGCATCGGCACTGTTTCAAACTCCGATGGAGATTTTGAATTAAAAATTCCCGGAAAATCTACTGCAGGCTCTCTCTCTATAACTCATCTGGGTTATAAGAATAAAGAGGTATCTATTAAAGATATTGTATCCAAAAAGATTACAATTAGCCTCGTACAACATGCCATTCCTATTGAAGAAGTGGTGATCAAAGATATTGATCCCGAAGAATTACTAAAACAGGCATTGAGTAAGAAGAGGGTGAATTATAATGTTGATCCGGAGATGCAAACTTCATTCTATCGTGAGACACTAAAGCAAAACAGGAATTATGTGTCCGTATCAGAAGCTGTTTTGGATATCTACAATTCCGGTTACAAAGATAATTTTGACTTCGACAGAGTGAAAATTTACAAAGGACGGAAAAGCAAAGATGTGAAAAAAATGGATACTGTACTGGTAAAATTCCAGGGAGGTCCCCGCACAGCTATGTTTCTTGATGTTGTGAAAAATCCTGGTGTCATACTTGATCCGGAAGTTTTTCCTGATTACAACTTCAAACTTGCAGGCATTGTAAGCGTAGATAACCGAAACAATTATGTTATTGAATTTAATCAGAAAAACATAACCTATTATCCCCTTTATGATGGCAAAATCTATATCGACGTGAAATCAATCGCCATCACCAGTCTGGATTTTCATCTCAGTGAAAAAAGTCTGGATGATGCTTCCAGAGTACTTGTAAAAAAGAAGCCTGCATCAATGAAAATGGATGTACTGAGCGGAAATTACCTGGTAAAATATCGGGAAATTGACGGTTTGTGGGTATTGAACTATGTTCGGTCCGAAGTCGTATTCAAAAGCAAATGGGACAAGAAACTTTTCAAGTCAAACATCGCTGCTATGTTTGAAATGGCAATTACTGATCGCGACACAGAGAACATAGAAAAGTTCCCCTACAAAGTGGCTGTAAAATTCTCTGATGTTCTTTCTGAAAAAGTGCATGCATTTCAGGATGAAGATTACTGGGGAGAGTATAATACCATCAAACCCGATGAATCTATTGAAGTAGCAATTAAAAAATTGAATAAAAAGCTTCAGAGAAACAATTAAAGATTCTCCATATATTACTTTTCTTAAGTTTTAGGTTTCATTTTAAGCTACAAAGAATGTTTAAAAAGATCATCTTTTAAACATTCTTTTTTTATGGAAAAAGCAATAGCCATCTATTTCAGATTTCTTAACAATACAAGAGATCGCGGAGGCATTTCAAGGCGATTGAGGATTTTATCTTTACCTGCAATAATCTCACTTGTATCAACAAGAACCTCCCATCCGGATTGTAACTCTGTATTCGGTAATTTGAAGCCTATATTCTCCCAAAAGCTGTTTACAATCAGAAGAAGTATATCATCTTTAATAGATTCTCCACTTTCATTTACCTCATTGATCAATTCACCATTCAATAACATCCCCATGCAACGGATAAAACTTAAATCCCATTGGGCATCAGTCATATCCGTACCTTCTGTATTCAGCCATCGTATATCTCTTACGCCCGTACCGCGAATGCGTCTGCCTTTAAAAAATCTGCGTCTATGAGTGACCGGCTGATTTTTGCGTATCTGTATCATAGTACGTGTAAATTCGAAAAATTCCTTTTGCGTTTCATTCCAGTCCCAGTCAAACCATGCGAGTTCGTTGTCCTGACAATATGCATTATTGTTTCCCTGCTGTGTACGACCACATTCATCTCCATGGCTGATCATGGGGACTCCCTGACTAAGCAAAAGCGTAGCCATAAAACTTCTTTTCCGTTGTTCTCTGAGTTTTATTATCTTCTCATCTTCAGTCGGACCTTCAACCCCGGTATTCCAGCTCATATTATTGTTCTCGCCATCCTTGTTCTCTTCTTTATTTGCCTTGTTGTATTTCTGGTTGTAACTTACCAGATCATGCAGTGTAAACCCATCATGGCATGTAATAAAGTTTATGCTGGCTGAAGGAAGCCTTCCATCATCTTCATACAAGTCGCTGCTACCACTTAGTCGATAGGCAAGTTCTTTCACCTGACTCTCATCTCCACGCCAGAACTTACGTACACAATCGCGGTATTTTCCATTCCACTCGGCCCACAGAACAGGGAAATTGCCCACCTGATAGCCACCTTCACCCAAATCCCAGGGCTCAGCTATAAGCTTTACCTGTGATATTACCGGATCCTGGTGAATGGTATCCAGGAAAGCAGACAATTTACCAACCTCAAACAACCCGCGCGCTAGTGCAGATGCCAGATCAAACCTGAACCCATCCACATGCATTTCGGTTATCCAGTAGCGCAGGCTGTCCATCACCATTTGCAATGTTTGCGCACTAAGCATATTCAGCGTATTGCCCGTACCTGTATAGTCTGTGTACTTGTCCGGTGATTTTTTGTCCAGCCGGTAATAATTGCTGTTGTCAATGCCACGGTAACAAATCGTTGGCCCCAGATGATTGCCCTCAGCTGTATGATTGTAAACCACATCAAGAATAACTTCGATACCGGCTTTATGACATGCTTTTACCATTTCCTTAAATTCATTCACCTGTTGTCCTGAAATTCCCGATGCGCTGTATTCCGCATGAGGAGCAAAAAAACCTATGGTATTGTATCCCCAATAATTGGATAATCCTTCCTGTGTAAGAAAATGGTCGTGAACAAAATGATGTACAGGCATAAGTTCAATGGTGGTTATACCAAGATGTTTAAAATAATCTATGATTGCAGGTGAAGCAAGTGCTTTGTATGTGCCTCTTTCATCAGGTGGTATATCCGGATGTTTTGCCGTAAACCCTTTCACATGCAACTCATAAATTATGGTATCCTGCATGGGTATTTCCAGTCTTCTGTCACCATCCCAGTCAAACCACGGATCAATGACAACACTTCGACGCATTACATCTGCGCTATCTCTGATATCCTTCCTGAATGGATATCTCTTGTCGTTCTGATCAGGATTATAACCCAGCATTTGTCCGGTAATTTTTATGCTGCCGGTAATGGCTTTTGAATATGGATCCAGGAGCAATTTATGCGGATTGAACCGGAAACCTTCTGTTGGTTTGTACTTACCAAATACACGATAAGCATATACCTGTCCGGGTTTTATTCCAGGCAAATAAGCGTGCCACACAAAACCAGTTACTTCAGTTACGTTGATTTGTGTATATTCTTCATGATCATCAGGCAACTGAAACAGACATAATTTCACTGCTGCTGCATGCTCGCTGAATATAGCAAAGTTCACTCCTTTCCCATCCCAATTTGCGCCAAGCGGGTATGGCTTTCCTGGTAATACCTGTCCCCTGTAATTCTTCATGTATTCATTTTCTTTCCGGTAATTCCAACTTTCAATCAGCAACACAATTCTCCAAAAATATTCAAATTATCTGATCAATCAGCATACATTTTATTTACAAAAAAAATATACTTCTCTAAAGGAGTTTTTCTTTATAAAAAAAGAAAAACAATCTACCTTGCAAATGATTTCATTTTACATCATGAACAGATAAGACATGAGTGTTGCGCAATCCTCAAGAAAAGCCGGTATTCTTCTTCATATTACCTCCCTTCCCGGAAAATATGAATCAGGTGACTTCGGACCTGAAGCATACAAATTTGCAGATTTTTTACAAAAAGCCGGACAAGCTTACTGGCAGATCCTCCCCCTGAATCAGCTCAATTCAAAGATGGCTTATTCACCTTACAGCCCGCTTTCTGCCTTTGCAGGAAATACAATGTTTATTAATCCTGATATTCTGGTTCAGCAAAACTTGTTAAAGAAAAACGAATTTGAAACGCCATCCGGCATATCCGAAAAGGTGAAATATTCCTTTGCAGAACAAATAAAACAACAAATTCTTGAAACTGCTTATAATGAATACAAAACAACAGGAACCAATGAACTTAAGGAAGAATTTGAGAATTTCTGTGCTAACGAAAAATTCTGGCTGCATGATTATGCCTTATTTATTGCTCTGAGAGAAAAATACGAAAACGAAAGTTGGAATACATGGCATTTCAAATACAGGCAAAGAGATAAAGATGCCCTGGATGAGATCGTCAGTAAATACTCCGATTTGATAGAAGCTGAGAAATATACGCAATTCCTTTTCATGAAGCAGTGGAAAGCGTTAAAAAATTACTGCAATGAAAAGGGAATAAAAATCATTGGAGATATTCCTATTTACATCAGCTATGATAGTGCTGATGTTTGGGCACATCCTGAGTATTTCAAACTGAAGAAAAACAAAGAACCTTTGAAGGTTGCCGGTGTTCCCCCCGACTATTTTAATGATAACGGACAACTCTGGAATATGCCTACCTATAACTGGAAAGAACTGAAAGTTAACAAATACGATTGGTGGTTACAACGTTTAAAGAAAAACACAGAACTCTTTGATCTTGTAAGAATCGACCATTTCAGAGGATTATCCAGTTATTGGGAGGTGAGCGTATTGGAAGATACAGCCATTAACGGGAAATGGCTGAATGGGCCAGGTGCAAATTTCTTATCTGCGGTGCAAAGAGAAATTCCCGAAATGCCCTTTATTGCCGAAGATCTGGGAGATGTTGATCAGGCAGTATATGACCTGCGTGATAAATACAATCTGCCCGGTATGCACATTGTTCAGTTTGGTTTTGGAAAGGACATGGCCAAATCAGTACACGCACCGCACAATTACACTACCAATTCATTTGTATATACAGGAACGCATGATAACAATACGACAAAAGGCTGGTTTAAAAAGGAAGCAGGGAAAAAAGAGAGGAAAAACCTAAAAAAATATTCCTTAAAAAAGGTGACAGCAAACAATTGCCATAAAGTACTCATGCGTATTGCATATCGTTCCGTTGCCAAAACGGCCATTATTCCCATTCAAGATGTACTTGGGCTAGGAGCGAAATCAAGAATAAACCTGCCGGCAACAGAAACAGGTAACTGGCTTTGGCGGGTAAGAAAAAAACAACTCCGCAAAACCGTTGCGAAATTCTTGCTAAAAGAAGCAAAAAAATACAACAGGCTTTAAACTGAGTATTACAGGTTCATAAATCCGGCAATTTAAGCAGTGTATTTAGTCTGTACAATTACCTGCCTGCTTTTATCAGCTTACCGTAATACAACCTGCTGTCAGCTTGCAAACGATAATAATAAATCCCGTCCGACGGACAATCATTCCATTGGATGGTATGAAAACCCGCAAGTTGCTTCCGGTCAAGCAATTGCTTAATCATTTTACCCTCATTGTTAAAAATGCTTCCCTCCAAAGGGCAACCAGCCCCTTGCTGTCAAGATATTTTGGATGAATTGACCAGATTCTCATTCTTATTATTCGATTTAATTTCTTTGCATATTAGCCTGTTGATTGTGTGTATTGTTTTAAATTAAATTCAGATTGGCATTTTTTTTGATATCTTGTCCTGTGTTCAATACATTTATTCCTGCATGAGAAGAATTTTACTCTTATTTAGCCTTAGTTTATATATCACTGCTTCCGCACAAAAAGCCGCACCCGATAATTTCCGTCATCAGTTTGGTTTGAACATGGGATCTGCAACAGGGATAGGTTTGAGCTACAAATACTGGCCCGGCAAACTTGGCATACAAATGACCTTCCTGCCTATACATGTAAACAGCGAATGGAACGATTTGTTGGATGTACAAGGGTTTGCCGAAAACTTCTTGCCGTATACCCGGTCTGAAGAGGAAACCAAATTTATTAGTATCGGACTGGCAGGATTCTTAACCCTAAAAGAATACAGGAAGTACAGATTAATCTCCTACCTGGGAAATCACCTGATATTTAAGGAGAATGATGAGATTTACAATATAGGTGGCGGAGTTGGAATTTCATTCGATGCCAAAGTCAGTTTCAACCTGATGATAGGATATGGCGCTTATGATATTACCAATAGCGCCATGATGTTTCCCACCGCTGAAATAGGCTTTTTCTTTCGATTTGAGTCAAAAAATAAGTCATGAAAGTATTGATAATTACTCTGTTATTAAGTGCCATAATGTTTGCATCTGCTCAGGAATTCCCTGAATCAAAAAAACATCAGGTAGGTATTCACGCAGGATTTACCAGCGGAATCGGGATATCCTACCGGTATTGGCCGGATAAACTGGGAATGCAGATTACTTTCATCCCGATAAAGTCTGATGAAAAAACCTTCGTTAGTCTGGGAGTAACAGGCCTTCTCACACTAAAAGAAAAAAAATACTTCAAGCCTTTTCTCTACCTGGGAAATCATTATGTTTACACCCGCGAAGATCAGGAATATAATATTGGTATCGGACCCGGATTTTCCGTTGGTTCGATTGTTCGTTTTAACTTTATGATGGGGTACGGATTTTATGATGTGCTCGAAACATTTAACACCTTCCCAACCATGGAAATCGGTGTGTATTACAAATTTTAAATCAAATAGCCATGAAAAAAAGAATCATCCTGTTAGCAATATGTTTTCTTTCCCTGTCAGTTTTCAGTCAGGAAGAAGAAAACGTAACAAATAAAAACGAGTTTGGGGTCCATCTAGGTTCAACCACCGGCATTGGTCTTTCTTACAGACATTGGTTCAATAATTCGGGGTTTCAATTAACTGCTTTACCCATACTAACTGATGAGTATGATTTTGTAAGTGCCGGTTTAACGTTTCTGCACTCATTTAAAAACAGTAAGTATTTCAGATTTTACGGATACATTGGGAACCATGTTATGTATAATACGGATATCGCAAATGATTTTCAATACAATATTGGCATCGGACCCGGATTTGCCTTTGGAAAGTCAGTACGGTTCAATCTGATGGTAGGTTATGGACTGTATGATGTAACCGACAGGCTGAATACATATCCGTCGGGAGAAATTGGATTGTATTATTGTTTTTAGAGTAAATTCAGGAACCGGTGATTTCTGCATCAGCAAATTCACCCTCTGATTGTGCATCAGGAACAATGCCCTTGGCGTGTTTATTTACGAATCATAACAGAAAATAACGGGATGGGGAAAATACTGTTATCACTACTGATAGTAGTTTTGATATTCTTTGGGATAGAAGGTAAATCTCAGGTAAGCAATATTGATAACCTGAACAAGGAATCAAGCGATCTTTTTTCAAGCAATCTACCTCTGATTTTATTGAACACCGAAGGATCAAGCATACCTGATGAACCCAAAATAAACATTCAGATGGGGATCATAAACAATGCGGAATCACGGAATCAAATCGATGATCCCTTGAATGAATATGATGGAATTGTTGGAATTGAAATCCGTGGATCCTCCTCGTCCGGATGGCCAAAAAAAAGTTATTCCCTGGAGACCAGGACCGATTCAGGCACAAATCTGAATGTTTCACTTTTAGGCATGCCGGAAGAAAATGATTGGGTGCTGAACGGACCATACTCCGACAAGTCTCTCATGAGAAATGTAATGGCTTTCCGTTTGAGAAATGACATGGGGAGATGGGCTCCGCATACAAAGTTCTGTGAATTGTTTTTGAATGATGTATACATGGGAGTGTATGTCTTAATGGAGAAGATTAAAAAGGATAAAAACAGGGTAAATATTGCAAAGCTTAATGAAGATGAGATCAGCGGCGATGATCTTACGGGAGGTTATATTATTAAAATTGACAGACCCGGAGAACATTGGACATCCAACTACAATTCACCCATTGGGGATCACGAGATATTCTTTTCTTATGTTTATCCCGATCCTGATAATATGCCGGATATTCAGAAGAACTATATTCATCAATTTGTTGACGATTTTGAAGATGCGTTGGCCGGGGATCATTACACAGATCATGAAACAGGATATCGGGCTTATATAGATGTTGAATCTTTTATCGATTTTTTTCTCATTAACGAACTTAGCAGAAATGTAGATGCATATCGGCTAAGTACTTTTCTGCACAAGGACAAAGACAGCAAAAATGATAAGTTAATTATGGGACCCTTATGGGACTTCAATTTCTCATTTGGCAATGCAAATTATTATGAGGGATTTGAAACCAGCGGATGGATGCTCCACTCTGTTCCCGACTGGGATGAATACCAGGCTCCTTTCTGGTGGGATCGCTTGCGTGAAGATCCATATTTCAACAGTATGTTAAAAAACAGATGGATAAGTCTTAGAACAAACATCTTCTCCTTCAATCACATCGAATGTATTATCGATTCGCTGGTTAGCAAGGTGTATGAGGCACAAGAAAGAAATTTCCTGAACTTCGGAATTTTGGGCACAGGCGTTTGGCCAAATTACTTTAACTGGGGTATGCACATGTTACACACCCTTAATTAGTTTATATTCAACAGGTA
>CAYQDZ010000132.1:0-8642 GCA_964416375.1 uncultured Bacteroidales bacterium | reverse complement strand
GCCTCGCATCTGCCCCAAACTTGACGCATGAATAATGCAGGCTAAATAAAAACACGTATATTTGCCTTCTCTTAATTTAGATTAAATATACACAAATGAATATCAGAGAGAATGAAATTCTGGAAGTTCTTAAAACGATTATTCATCCCTCCATCGGAAAGGACATTGTAAGTCTTGGATTCATCAAAAATTTAAAATTAGAGGAGGGAAAGCTTTCATTCGATCTGAGTTTTCCTTTATTTAACGATCCCTTAAAATCATCCATTAAGAAGGCTTGTGAAATAGCTCTTAAGGAGAAGTATTCAAATCAACTGGAATTTAAAATCAGTATCGAAACAAACATAAAGCCTGTTCGGCCAATAAAAGAGGACAAGGCTTTACCTTTTGTAAATAACATATTAGCTGTTGCATCTGGCAAAGGAGGCGTGGGAAAATCAACGGTTGCAGTAAATCTGGCTATTGCTTTTGCTAAAACCGGAGCTAAAGTCGGCTTGATTGATGCAGATATTTTTGGACCTTCCATACCAAAAATGTTGGGCGTAGAAAACCTAAAGCCGGCAGTTACGAATGTGGATGGAAAGGATATGCTTGTGCCGGTAGAAAAGTATGGGATTAAGGTTTTGTCTATCGGATTTTTTGTTGATCCCAAGGATGCTGCGGTATGGCGGGGTCCAATGGCATCTAATGCATTGAAACAGTTAATAACTGAAGCAAATTGGGGAAATTTGGATTACTTGTTCGTTGATCTTCCCCCGGGTACAAGCGATATACATTTAACTCTTGTTCAGACGGTGTCTGTTACAGGAGCAATTATTATCACCACACCCCAGGATATTGCATTGGCCGATGTGGTGAAAGGAGTAAATATGTTCCAAAATGAAACCATTAAAGTTCCTGTATTGGGCTTGATTGAAAACATGTCCTGGTTTACACCTGAAGAACTTCCTGACCATAAATATTTTATTTTTGGCAAAGAAGGCGGAGTAAATTTAGCAAGACAGCTTCATATACCTCTGTTGGGTCAGATACCTATTGTTCAAAGTATTCGTGAAGGAAGTGATGGAGGAATACCCGTAGTCACTAAAAACGATATGACCAGTGAAACATTCAAACAAGTTGCTGAGGTTTTACAGCTTGAAATCATAAAAAGAAATACGAATATTGAACCTACTAAAAAAGTAGAAATTACCCGTAAAAGCATGTCGGAATTAAAAAAATAAATAACATGGCCAGTTTAAATAAAGAACAGGTTTTAGAAAAAGTTACGCATGCTATCAATTCGATTCGTCCTTATTTGATAGCTGACGGAGGTGATGTCGAACTTGTAGAGATCACAGATGATCTTGTTGTAAAAGTACAACTTGTTGGTGCATGCCAGGGATGCCCGTTCAATATGCAAACCCTGAAAGCCGGTATAGAACAAACAATTCGAAGTGAGCTTCCTGAGCTGAAAGAACTTGTATCTTTATAGTACATTTTGCCAAATAGTACATCATTTACTCTTGCATTGCCGGTAATACATGTTGCAGGTAAAGCCATTTTATTCGGTTTCTTAATTATTTTTTATAAAATTCAACCGGAAATCGCCGGCAGAATATATTTTTGCACAAAATATACTTTTGTATTTCGAGTTATATCATAATACAATTTGATAATCACAGCCAGTGTATAAAATTTTTAAATATCCAGTTTACCTGTTCATCCTGGTTCTGCTTTCCGGTGCTTGTTCTACAAAAAAGAATACCAGTATTACCCGGGGGTATCATAATTTGACCAGCAAATACAACATTCTTTTTAATGGAAAAGAAAGTTATAAGAAGGGAATGCTAAAACTGGAGCAGTCGTACGATGATAATTTCTCGGAATTGATTCCTGTGTTTCTTTATACCGATAATGAAGCCCTTGCAATGATAGCACCTGAGATGGATAGAGCCATTACTAAAGCTACTAAGCTTGTCACGATGCATTCTTTAACAGTGAAGCCGGATATCAAGGCGGATAAGGAGCTTACATCAAAGCAAAAAGAATTCTATAGCAAAAAAGAATATAACAAATGGGTAGATGAAGCTTATCTGTTGATGGGGAAAGCTCATTTTCATAAAATGGAATACGTCCGAGCCAAGGAAGTCTTCAATTATATAATATCTAATTACGGCGAAGATTATTCTGTTTTTGAAGCCAGGATGTGGCTTGCCCGACTGGCCAATGAAGAGTCCAGGTTCAGGGAGTCAGAAGAAATACTCGCCTCTTTGGAACAAAATATGGAATTGCCTAAGAGATTTCAGGGTGAAGTACAGGCAACCCTGGCAGATTACCATATTAAACAAGGAGAGTATGATAAAGGAATTGAGTCGTTAAAAAATGCGATTGAATTAAGCTCAAGAAAATCTGTGAAAACCAGATATACATTTTTATTGGCCCAACTCTACTCGGAGATGAATAACAATAGCTTATCATCAGAATATTATAGCAAAGTCATTCGAATGAATCCACCCTACAGGATGGCTTTTAATGCAACCATTAGCAGAGCACTTGCATATCAATCCGGAACTGGTCAAAAGAAGAGCGTTGAAAAGGAATTAAGGAAAATGCTGAAGGATGATAAAAACATCGACTATCAGGATCAGATATATTATGCACTTGGTAACATGTATTATAAAGAGAACAATGAGAATAAAGCTATCGAAAATTATAAATTGTCGTTGCAGGCTGGCATACAAAATTCCAGACAGAAAGCCAAGACAAATATTACGCTTGCAGATTTATATTATTCCAAACCTGATTACGTTAATGCTCAGGCCTACTATGATAGTGCGGTTGCTCTGATCGATGAAGATTATCTAAATTATCAGGAACTCTTTACAAAATCAGTGAGTCTTACCAATTTGGTAGAAAATATAAATACTGTTCATTTTGAAGATAGTGTTCTTTCCCTTTCTTATTTGTCCGAAAACAAGTTAACAGAGTTGATTGATGAATTAATTGCACAAGAGGTCAGGACAGAAGAAGAGAACAGACTCAAAAAACAAGAATTAACGGAGCAACAAATCGATTTTCGCGCGAATAGAAATGAATTTAGGTTACCAGGAGCAGGAAATGCATGGTATTTTTATAATATATCAGTAAAAAATATAGGTAAAAAAGAATTCACTCAGATTTGGGGGAACAGAAAACTGGAAGACAACTGGCGTAGAAAAAATAAAAGATCGGTGAGCTTTGCGGACTTACAAACCGACAACCAATTGTCTGAAACAGATCAAGAGGAACAGATCAGGCCTGCTGATATTGTGACAAACAAAAAATCGCGCAAGTATTATTTGCAATTTATTCCTTTTTCTGATTCGGCTAAACAGGTTTCACATCATAAGATAGCTCAAGGACTCTATAACATGGGTGAAATTTATGGTGACGAGTTAAAAGACAACGTGAAAGCAATAGAATCATATGAAGAATTGCTGAGTCGTTACCCAAACTTTGAGAATCGATTGCATGTGTATTATAAGCTTTACTCCATTGCAAAACTTGAACAGGATAAAATCAGGGTTGAGAAGTATCAGAAAAAGGTTGTTACGGAATTTCCAAATAGCAATTATGCAAAACTGATGACAAATCCCAACTATATGCAGGAACTAATGGCTCAGGAAGGAAGGAAAGTTGAGGAATACAACGCAACCTACAAATTGTTTCAATCGGGCAGATACGGCCAGGTAACAGCCCGATCTGAAAAAGCTATGAAGGAATATCCTGATCATGAGTTGTATTCGAAATATGATTACATGTATACTATATCAGACGGACTGAGAAAAGACACACTTGACTTTCTGAATGATTTGCAGGAGTTAATAGCAAGATATCCTTCTACTGATCTTGCTGAGAATGCACAACTGATTATTCAATATATTCAAAACAAAGAACCCAGAATAATAGAACTACAAAAGAGAGAAATTGCAAAACAATTGTTTGAAGAATCTTTTGATGATGTACATTATTTTGCATATATAGTACCGTCAAATGCGAAGATTAACCAGTTAATTTTTAATATTCTTAATTTTAACCTTGATCAATTTGATGAACTTAATCTTGAGGTTAAGAAAGTTAATCTTGATGATAAAAACAATCTATGCTTTGTAAGCAAATTTAAGGACAGTGAAGAGTCAATTTCTTACCTTAAGAAGATCATGCTTGATGAAAAGATATTTGCTGATGTAGATATTCAGGAGGTGACAGCTATTGTAATCTCGGAAATGAATTATAAAGTTTTAACGGACTCCGATAAGGCAGAAAAATACATTCTATTTTTCAGAGACAATTACAAATATTAGTGCATTTCTATTATCGCATTAATAATACTATGCTCATTTAGTACAAATGGTTTTTGTACTCAAAAATCTAAAGTACCTTTATGAATGAATTGGCATGCGCGAATGAAAATTAATGAAATTATTGTATGAAGAAAGTACAGATATTATGGACAGATGATGAGATTGATCTTTTGAAGCCACATATTTTATTTCTGAATGAAAAGGGGTATAGTGTTATTACCGCCAGCAATGGATCAGATACAGTCGATTTGGTAAAAACAAAAGATTTTGATCTTATTTTTTTAGATGAAAACATGCCTGGTATGAGTGGATTGGAAACACTCAATAAGATTAAAGAATACAAACCAGGGATACCGGTTGTCATGATAACAAAGAGTGAAGAAGAGGATATAATGGATGCTGCCATTGGATCAAAAATTTCGGATTATCTGATTAAACCCGTAAATCCAAACCAGATACTATTATCCATAAAAAAGAATATTGATAACAAAGCACTGATTAAATCGAAAACAACTTCAGATTATCAGGTCGATTTTGGAAATATTGGCATGCTTATTTCTTCTGCTTCCTCATTCAACGATTGGGCAGAAATATATAAAAAGTTAATATATTGGGAGTTAGAGCTTGACAATTCGCAAAACAATAACATGTATGATGTTTTCAGGATGCAAAAAACTGAGGCAGACGTTGAGTATGGTAAATTTATCAGGAAAAATTATGTTTCATGGTTCAATCCTGATTCAAAACCGGACCATCTTTTATCACACAATATTTTTCAATCTTTGGTGCTTCCTGAAATGAATCAGAATGAAAAGCTTGTTTTTATACTTATAGATAATTTGCGTTTCGATCAATGGAGAATTATTCAGCCTTTGGTGAGTGAGTTTTATCTTACAGAAGAAGAAATAACATTTTGCAGCATTCTTCCTACTTCTACTCAGTATGCCAGAAATGCCATTTTTTCCGGCATGATGCCAGCAGAGATAAAGCAGAATTATCCTCAATATTGGAAAAATGACCATGAAGAGGGAACTAAAAATGAATTTGAAAAAGAATTATTGCTACAGCAATTGCAACGTAATGGTCTGGATAAAAAACTTTCTTTCGGCAAAATTTTTAATAACAGAATGGGGGAAAAGATTTTAGAGAATCTGACAAACATTCTGCAAAATGATCTGGTTGTACTGGTCTACAATTTTGTTGATATGTTATCCCATGCAAATACAGATTTAGAGATGATTCGTGAATTGGCTGTTAATGATTCGGCATATCGTTCACTCACCCTGTCCTGGTTTCGTCATTCATACATCATGGAATTGCTAAAAGAACTGTCTGAAAAAAATATAAAGGTAGTCATTACAACCGATCATGGAACCATAAGAGTAAATCGCGCTATCAAAGTTGTTGGTGATAAAACAACTTCCAAAAACCTGAGGTATAAGTTGGGTAAAAATTTATCCTATAATTCAAAGGATGTATTTGAAATAACAAATCCAGCATCTGCTATATTGCCCAAATCATCTGTAAGTTCAAAATATATTTTTGCTTTGAATAGCGATTTCTTAGCTTATCCGAACAATTATAATTATTATGTTAAATACTATACAAATACTTACCAACACGGAGGTATTTCAATGGAAGAGATGATTTTACCTTTCATAAAATTAAAGTCAAAAGGATTTTGATAAAACAGAATGAATAATACCTTATGTATTATTCAGAGTAATAAAATTTTTTGGAATAATGAAATTTAAGTTCGTTTTCGCCCATGAGGAAATTGATAAGCTGGCAAATGAATTTCTGTCTGTAACAAATCGTTTCAGACATTTTTCGTTTTATGGAAGCATGGGTGTGGGTAAAACAACATTCATTACCGCAATTTGTAAAGTTTTGGGAACTGACGATCTGGTCAGTAGCCCATCATTCTCCATTGTGAATGAATATTCATCAGAAAATGGGGATTCCATATTTCATTTTGATTTTTACAGAATAAAAGATCCGGTTGAATTACTTGACATTGGATTTAATGAGTATTGCAATTCAAATGCATTTTGTTTCATCGAATGGCCTGAAATAGGAGAAAGCATGATCCCTGACGATTTCTTAATCTTACAACTGAAAGAACGATCGGATGGGAAAAGGATTTTATCTTTTGAAATTTAGTGACTTGTTAAGTTTTTTCTGTGCAACAACGAAATTCCTGTACTATATTTGATAAATCATTCATCTCATAATGTAATTTCAAATCCGGTAATTAATTTCTAATATTATGGTCGATCAAAATTCTGATGCATCCAATACCCCATTGATGTATACTGGATTAATGCCACAGGAAGAAATGCTTGAAATAGGGAAAAAGCAAAAGAAATTGGTAATTGGTATTCCGAAAGAAGATCATAATTATGAAAAAAGAGTATCTCTTACTCCGGAAGCTGTAGAAGTACTTATCAATAATGGCCATGATGTATTGATTGAATCAGAGGCAGGGAATGGAGCAAATTATAGCGACAAAGATTACAGTGAACATGGTGCCTTTATAGTGGATACCCATAAGCAGGCATTGGGAGCAGAGGTTGTTTTGAAAGTGGGTCCATTTGATGATAAAGATATTGAGCTTCTAAAAGGGAATCAGGTAGTTTTTTCATCATTGCATGCGAATAAGCAAAGTCAGGATTACATCAAAAAACTGATGAATAAAAAGGTGACCTGTATTGCTTTTGAGTATATACAGAATGAATTTGGACGTTACCCTGTTCTTCAATCCATGAGCTCTATTTCAGGAAACGCTGCCATTATGATTGCAGCAGAATTACTTTGTAATACATCGGGGGGAAAGGGAATAATACTTGGGGGAATTTCGGGGATCACTCCTACTGAGGTTGTAATTATTGGAGCAGATACTGCTGCTGAATTTGCCGCCCGGGCGGCATTGGGAATGGGAGCATTTGTGAAGGTATTTGATACATCCGTTCAGAAGCTGGAGGAACTTCAGAGAAGTATTGGTTTACGTCTGCATACTTCCATTTTTCATCCACAGGTACTTATGCGCACTCTGAAATCAGCCGATGTGCTGATTGGAGCAGTTACTTTACGTGACCTGGGACCCAGATTTTTTGTTACTGAGGACATGGTGAGAAATATGAAAAAAGGATCGGTAATAATAGATTTAAGTGTTGATCAGGGAGGTTGCATTGAAACCTCCGAATGCCGTTCTTTGCAAGAACCTACATACAAAAAACACAATGTTATACATTATAGCGTTCCCAATGTTCCTTCGCGTGTGGCTCGCACAGCTTCTATTGCAATCAGTAACATCATTTCACCGGTTATGCTGGAAATGGGTAATATGGGAGGCATTAAACCCTTGCTGAAGGGGAAAAAGGGTGTCAGAAAGGGAGTATATATCTATAATGGCATTCTCACAAACGAATTTATAGGGAACAGGTTTGATATACCTTCTAAGGATATTGATTTGTTGATGGCAGCGTTTTAATAAATTGCAAAAGTTATTTAGCTGCCGTGATGTTTATATTACATTTGCCATCTGTATCAATTCAATAAAAAACCATGAATGAGATTTATTGGGGATTAATGCTTCTGGTAAATTTTTTATTGATTATTCTGGCATACAAAATTTTTGGAAAAAGAGGACTTTTAATATGGATACCTATTGCAACAATTGTTGCCAATATACAGGTTGTTCAAACCATTGAGCTATTTGGCTTAACAGCTACTCTGGGAAATATTGTATATGCCAGTTCATTTCTTGTCACCGATATTTTAAGCGAATTGTATGGGAAAAAGGAAGCGAACAGAGCGGTATGGATTGGATTTTTTAGCGTAATTACCATGACGATTCTAATGAACCTGGCCTTATTATTTCAGCCACTTGAAGGCGATGATTTTTCAAAACTGACATATGAAAGCCTGGATACTATCTTTAGTTTGATGCCCCGTATTGTTATTGCAAGTCTTTTGGCCTATATTATTTCTCAACGTCATGATGTCTGGGCATATCATTTCTGGAAAAATAAATTTCCCGGTGTAAAAAAAATCTGGCTCAGGAATAATCTAAGCACCATGGTTTCACAATTGTTGGACAGCATAATATTTACAGGCATTGCTTTTTATGGAAAGTATGAACTCGCAGTATTGGGAGAGATATTTCTTACCACGTATTTACTGAAATGGGTGGTAGCGGTGGCCGATACACCATTTATCTATTGGGCAATTAAGATAAAATCGCTCGTAGAAAATGAGAAATAAAAAAGAGGCTGTCCAAAAAGTAAAAAAAACTTGCTCAATGAGATGTTTTTACTT
>CAYQDZ010000131.1:0-8820 GCA_964416375.1 uncultured Bacteroidales bacterium | reverse complement strand
CAGCTTCCGACGCCTCGCATCTGCCCCAAACTTGATGCATGAATAATGCAGGCTAGATAAGGTGCTAACGGAAAATTCATGATTTATAAAATAATCTGCAATATGTTTTCCAATGAAACCACTACCACCAACAATCAAAACACTTTTCATATCCGGCAATCCATAATGTATCCATTAACCAGCAGCAAGACAGGTCTCCGAAAAAATTTAATTTAAGTTCAAGCCTGGTTTTACTCGTATTTGATGACCTCAGCAGGACAATTTTCAGCAGCTTCCTTAATCCCATCTTCAAATTGCGAGAAATCGACCCCTGTTTTCACAACAGCTTCATCAGGCATTTCGAATACATCCGGACAGGTTTCTTCACATAGTCCGCAGGATGTACAACCGTCTTCGATCCATACTTTTTGTATTGACATTTTGTTTGTTTTTAAGAGTTATACTTTGATCATGGCTAAGATCATTTTAAAATTACTTGTAGCCTCAACAGCATGCGGTATATTGGCCGGCATTATGATCATGTCTCCTTCAAGGAGAGAATGGCTCACTTTATCAATCCTTATCTTGTCATATTGCTCCCCTATTTAGTAAATTTAATTTATATATTTTTTTAAAGCCAATCTTTAGAAAGAATATTTCCGGCAAAAAGCTTAGGATTCTTGATTCGACAGGCTTATCAAATCTTTTGCGTTGATAATATAGAAAAAAAGTCCGGATACCAGATCCGGACTTTAACCCTAACAATATTCCATTTATTACTACTATTTCTCAATACTTAGCGGATAGGTATAAAAATATGCTCCTGAACTAAGAGATACCTTATATTCGCCAACCGGAAGATTCGAAACATTGTATTTTTTTTGTAAATCTGATCCCGGTTTGCTTTGGTCTTCAAAAAACACATCATTTCCCTGTCTGAAACGAACTTTTATCTCATCCGATGAAGGATTGGGGAAAAGACAGATCAGATGATCATGGATAGAAAAGACCTGTGAAAGGGATCCTTTTGTTTTTATCGATACAGGATGGAAAATCAATATGTATTTTCATTCGGATAGCATGAAAAAAATCCAGATCCGTTTAAAACAATTTTCAGTGTAACAATTCCGATGAAGTCCTACCAGGTTTGAACCAGCATTCCTTCAGCCAGTTGATCGGCCAGGACTTTTCCTTTCAGTTCCGACACAAGTTCCAGGGCAAAATTCAGAGCTGTACCTGGTCCCCGGCTGGTAACGACATTTCCTGCTTTCACCACAAGTTTAGTACTTAGATTGGCACCAAGCAGTTTATTTTCAAAACCAGGATAACAAGTGGCTTTTTTATTTTCTAAAATATGAAGTCCGCCAAGAACAAGGGGGGCAGCACATATGGCAGCAACTTTTTTCCCTGAATTATAAAAACTCTTCAGCTGATTCTTTAAGCCTTCGTGGTCATTCAGATTTTGAGCTCCCGGCAAGCCTCCGGGAAGAATAAGTATTTCAGCCTCCTCATAGTTTGCATCTTCAAAAAGAAGATCGGTTTGAACCTTTATACCATGAGTACCGGGAACCAATAGTTTTCCGGTTACAGAAATCATAGAAACAGGAATATCGGCCCTCCTAAAAACGTCAACTATTGTAAGGGCTTCAATTTCTTCAAATCCTTCGGCAAAATGAACAAATGCTTTTTTCATAGCAGATTGATTAAGTTATATTGTTGCTGTTTATCTTCATGAGGATTTATATCCAACGCAATAAACCAAAATCCTGACGATGAGGTAAGAGTTCATCTTGAGGGTAAGCCCGGATTCCGTAATTGAAAGTTCCCGGCTGATCATTCAGGAAGTCGATTTTAAAAATAGCTTTTCCATCCTTAGAATCAATCAATTTAAATTGTTGTATGCTCACCAGTTCTCTCATGTTTTCTGTTACAATAAGTTCGACTCCTACCTGCGAGGGATTGATTTCATTCAGGTCAAGTACAATCTGACCATGGTACTTGGTACCGGTATCTATGGTATCCGTATTTTGCTCAAAGAGTTTAACATCAATAATCTCAATGTTGTTCCATGAACGTGTCATGCGTTTTTTCCATGAGGAAATTTGTTTTGCCATTTCATAATCATTTTCCTTTACTTTTAGTAAACGCTGATATTGTTTGGTGTAATATTGATTTACATAGTCGTTTATCATTCGTCTGGTAGTAAATTTAGGCGATACCTTAGCGATGGAATTCTTAATAAACCGAACCCATTCGGGTGAAATGCCTATTTCATTGCGTTTGTAAAATACAGGAAGAATTTCATTTTCTAATATGCTGTAGATAATTTCGGCATCAAGATCATCCTGAAATTGCTGATTATCGTAAGTACGTTCATTTGTTAATGCCCAGCCTGCATCTGGCTGGTATCCTTCTACCCACCATCCGTCAAGCACACTAAAATGCAGGGTTCCATTCATAACCGCCTTTTCGCCACTTGTGCCTGATGCTTCAAGAGGCCGGGTGGGAGTATTGAGCCAAATATCAGCACCTGAAACCAGGAGCTTGGCAAGGCTGATGCTGTAATTCTGCAGGAAAAGTATTTTGCCCAGAAATTCCGGTTTTTTAGAGACTTCAGTGATCATTTTGATCAGACCCTGGCCTTCCTTATCAGCCGGATGTGCTTTGCCTGCAAAAATGAATTGTACAGGCATATCCTCGTTATTCAAAAGTTTTGATAAACGGTCAAGATCTCTGAATAACAAGTGAGCCCTTTTATAGGTAGCAAATCGACGTGCAAAAACTATGGTCAGTGCCTTATCCGATAAGCTATTGTTTATGGCTACAATTTGCTTCGGATCTTCATGCCTCTTTATCCAGTTTTCTTTAAACCGGGCTTTAACAGATGAAATAAGCTTTGTACGAAGATCTTGTTTAAGATCCCAGATTCGCTTATCGTCTATATCATAAATCCTGTTCCAGTAATCCTGATTTGTCTGATGATCAATAAAATTGCCTTCAAATAATTCATTGTAAACAGTTTTCCATTCTTTTGCCGTCCATGTTGGCCAATGCACGCCATTTGTTACGTATCCGATGTGCAGCTCTTCAGGCAGGAATCCCGGCCAGAGGGGGGCAAACATATCTCGTGAAACGGCCCCGTGCAACATAGATACTCCATTCACTTCCTGTGCAAGATTGGCTGCCAGATAGCTCATATTGAATTTCTCCTTCCAGTCGTTTGGGTTTGACCTGCCCAGGGCCATAAACTTTTCCCAGCTAATTTTTAACCTCTCGGGATAATGGCCAAGATATTTCCTGAGAAGATCCTCATCGAAGTGATCATGTCCGGCAGGCACAGGGGTATGGGTAGTAAATAAAGTGGATGAGCGGATGATTTCCCTGGCTTCAGCAAAAGTTAATTGTTCTTCTGCCATGTAGTACCGTATGCGTTCCATACCGCAAAAAGCACTATGTCCTTCGTTATTATGAAACAGATCGGACTTGATACCTAGTTCTCTCAGCGCCCTCACACCACCAACACCGAGAAGAAGCTCTTGTTTCAGACGGTTTTCTTTATCTCCTCCATAAAGTTTGTGAGACACTTCGCGATCCTGAGGAATATTTTTTTCAAAGTCGGTATCGAGAAGAATCATTTCAATTCGTCCAACATGAAGCTTCCAGATCCTGGCATACATAACCCGTCCCGGAAGCATCATCTGTACGGTCTTAAATTCACCATCTTCTCCTCTAACCGGGAATACAGGCATTTTAGAAAAATGCTGATAATCGTATACTGCCTGTTGCTCTCCCGATAAGGTTAACACCTGGCTGAAATACCCAAATCGGTATAAAATACCAACGGCAACAATATGTATTTTTGAATCACTTGCTTCTTTCAGGTAGTCGCCGGCTAAAATTCCCAAACCGCCCGAAAACAGTTTTAAAGAATCATGAAAGCCAAATTCCATACTGAAGTATGCAATCTTTGGAGAAGAAAGGTCCTTAATGCCGGCCAGATAGTTATTGAATCTTTCAGAAACATTTTGAAGCCGGGAAATGTAATCTGCATCCTTGCTTAAGGCCTGGAGTCTTTTAAGAGGTACCTGCTCGAAGAGGATTTCAGGACTATACTCACTGGCTCTCCACACTTTAGGGTCAATGGTTTCAAACAATTCCTGCGCGTCATCATCCCAGGTCCACCATATATTATCTGAAATTACAGATAGCATTTCAAGCTCTTTGGGCAGTCTTGAGCGAACGATAATTCTTTTCCAGACGGGGTCATTAGTCAACGGGAGAATTTGCTCGTGAATTTGCTCTGTTGTTTTGTCATCAATTTGTATAAAAGCATCTGATCTTTTAGAGACTTTTTGAAGTGCAAGATGGTATGCATTATTATAATTCACCAAAAGAGAACTCCAAAGTGAACGCTGTGAGATTTTTTTCGCATTTTGCTGAATATTGTTTTTCTCGTCTTCAGAAAGTGAGTAGATGGATAATACAGCTTCCAGAATCTGGGCAGTTACTTCATTGTCATTTGTGTCACTTCTTTCAATGATTGTAATGGCGTTGTATGTTTCATTGCATTCATCCTTCAACCATCTCCCGATACCTGTAAGTGAGGTAGTTACTGTAGGAACTCCAAATGCCAGACTCTCAAAAGGGGCATATCCCCAGGGTTCGTAATACGATGCAAATACTGTTTGATCACAGCCTGGAAGAATATCGTAATAGCTCAGATTGAAAATGCCGTCTAAACCATTTAAATAGGAAGGAACATAGATCAATTTTATTTTATCTTTTTCATTGTTGTTAAATCCTAACTTATTCAGGCGTTTTAGTATGGGATCCAATTCCGGATCATGCAGATAATGAGTAATTATTTTTGATCCTTCGTTTGAACTTTGCTCCTTTTCCAGTGCCTGTTGTAAATCTTTTCTGGGGCCGTAATGGTTTGAAGGAGTAAATAGAAATGCAATAATGGGTCTTCCGATTTTTTTGTTACGCAGATTATTCAGAGCGTCGATGAACAGATCGATCCCCTTGTTTTTAAACTCATGTCTGCCACTGGTGGCAAGAATGAAAGTATCTTCAGGTAAAGGATCTGAAATAAGCGTGGAGGCCACTTTCAATAATCGTGATCTTGCCAGCTTACGTTTTTCAATGACATCAGATTCTGTAGGTATTATGCTTGTTTCAAATCCGTTTGGAGTAATCAGGTCTACTTTTTTACCTAAAAAATGAGCGCACTCTTCGGATGTAATTTCACTTACAGTTGTAAACATGTCCGATTCGGCTGCCGAGATCTTTTCAAGCGAATGTTTTGAAACAACTTTGAATTCTTTAGCCACAGAGTCAGGATTATATTTTTTCAATTCCTGGTATAAAGGTCGATTGTGTGCACTAAGTTCACGTCCCAAAACAGTGGCATGATTAGTATAAACTGTAGCTACCTGAGGCAGGGCTTTCTTTAGATAAAGAATTCCTGCACTGGTCATCCATTCGTGAAATTGAGCAACGATCTTATCGTTTCCGGACAAATTAAACAACACAAAATTTTCAATTACCTTGCCCACAGCATAGCCAAAAAGAACAGGTTCAATATAATCCCACTGACCCGGAAGGGAATCCAGTTTGTATTTCTCCCACAAGGTGCTGAAGATCTCGTCTTTTTTAATCAGATAATCGGAAAAATCAACAAGTATAGCAATAGGAGAACCTTCCACTTTCCATCGTCCGATCTTTATTTTTAAACCTTTGGCCTGAGCATGTATATGCCATTTGGAATACAATTGCTTATCGGGTATAAATTCGGGATTTACTCCTGAATCATGCACCAGATCGGGTCCTATAACGATGTAATTATTTTCATATTCTGTTACTAAAGAGATGGCTTTGGTTTTTATTGCAGTATGTAATCCGCCTATATAATTACACACTTCCCAGCTTGTTTCAAATATATAATCGGGTCTTAAAAGAGGTGCAGACATTGTATAAAAGATTAATGTAATAACATTGAGATTTTCTGTTTAATTGGGCGTTTTTTTAACCGTTTTTTTTGATTTATTTGAAGGTTTAGAAGCCGAAGATGGCTTTTTTGTTTTCGATTTTTTTGTTAAACTCATCTTCCTTTGTTTGTTATCAGAGGTGTGAGATTTTGCTGTTGCTTTCTTTTTGGTATCTTTCAACCGCCTGATTTCTTTTTCATATTTTTCAATTTGCAGATTCTTTTCAGAGATAATCCCTGAAAGAGTAGCCGTTTCCTTCTCTTCAACATTTTCAGGCACAGCAGCATGCAATCGAATAATGAAATCACTTAATATATTCATGTAATTTATATAGGCATCATAAGGTGAGTCGAAAGGATTAAAGTATGAATGTACATCACCATCACTAAAAACCTTTGTACACATGTAATAAAAATGGTCGCTGGCCTGGAGGTATTTCCAGTCGGCAAGGATTTTCTTATCCTCACATTTATGGATTTTGTCTGTTAGTGAATACAGTTTATTGAATGCATCTTCCTGCATATCATTCCCAAGCCAGGCTGTAAGATCACGTTCTTCATCGGCCCAGGAAATTGGATTTGGAACCTGAACAGCTGCAATGGGTTGCAGATTATCAGCGATCTCTGCCGGAGTACTGAAGCTTATGTTTTTCTTTTTGAAGACCTGTTTTGGGAGATCTTTAAGGAAATTGAAGATGCCTGTTTCAATATTTTGATGTTCTCCGAAAGTTTCATAATCCATAAACAAATTTATGGTTTCTTCTTTGGAATCAAGATTGGCTATCCAGTTAACATATTTAGCCGCTGTCAAAGGATATTCGTCCCATCCTTTATTTGAAAAACGAAAGGCGATATCATCGCTTAACTTGAAATTCTTCAGCAGGACTTTCAACTTGGGATTTATCGCATTGTAGTATACATAATTCGGGCTTTTCCAGCCAAGTACATGTTTCGCTCCTTCGGTTAATATAGCTTTGAATCCCATATCAGCAACTTTTGCTCCGATAACATCCGAATAAATAAGCTCTGTATTCCTGAAAACTGTGGGCTCAATACCAAAAAGAGTTTTGATCTTATTCTTATGCAGTTCAACTTGTTTTTTAAATTCTTCATCATTTTTGAGAGATACCAAAGAATGAGAATAGGTTTCCGCAAGGAAATCAACCGATCCGGTTCCTGCTAATTTTTTAAAACTATCAATCACTTCCGGTGCATACAATTGAAACTGATCTAAGGCTATACCGGTAATTGAAAAAGTTACTTTTAATTGCACTCCGTACTCTTTGATAAGCGAAAATAAGAGTTTATTTGCTGGTAAATAACAGTTGTCAGCAACCTTTCTCATGATCGATTCATTCAGGTAGTCATCATAGTAATAAGAGTCATTACCAATATCAAAAAACCGGTATCTTCTCATCCTCATAGGCTGATGAACCTGGAAATATAGACAAATTGTTTTCATAAAAAGCTTCTTAATGGTTTGAGTAGGCTATTGTGTTAAAGACAAATAAATATCCTGCATTTTTGCAGCAGTATTCTCCCATTTCAGGTTATCAACCTCCGATTTTCCATGTTTTCTGAAATATTTTGAAAGCCCCGGGTAATTTAAAATTCCATACATAGCATCTGCCAAAGCATCAATATCCCAAAAATCGATTTTAATGGCGTGCTGGAGAATTTCAGAAACTCCCGATTGATTCGATATAATTACCGGCACATTAGATTGCATGGCTTCCAATGGAGAAATACCAAAAGGCTCCGATACAGAAGGCATAACATAAACATCACTTAAAGCAAACATCTTTTTCACATCTTCCCCTTTCAGGAAGCCGGTAAAATGAAAGCGTTCACCTATTTTTAATTTTGCTATTCTGTTAATTGATCTATCCAGCAGTTCGCCGCTACCAGCCATTACAAAACGCACGTTTTTCATCTTTTGAAGTACTTTGTAGGCAGCCTCAATAAAATATTCAGGTCCCTTTTGGAGGGTTACCCTTCCCAGGAAAGTAACCACTTTATCATGGGTCCCTTTGACCTTGTCAAAAGGATCAGGATTCCCTATAGGTTCAACGGCATTGTACACCGTAACCACTTTTCCCGGATCAATGCCATAATTGTTGATGATTGTATTGCGGGTGAGATTACTCACTGCAACAATGGTGTCAGCTGCTTCCATTCCTCTTTTTTCAATATCAAAAACTCCGGGGTTTACACTACCTCCGCTCCGATCAAAATCAGTTGCATGAACATGTATTACAAGCGGTTTACCTGAAATGTATTTGGCAGCCATGCCAGCAGGGTATGTAAGCCAGTCATGTGCATGAATTACATCAAAATCAAATGTTTTTCCAATGTGTGAGGCGATAACCGCATAATTGGAAATTTCCTGGAATAATCCGGGGCCATAGCCACCCGAGAATTCAAATTTCCCTCCCATTCTGGTATAAATTAATTCTTTGCTGCCGGCTTGGTCCGCTTCTCTTAATTTCTCATATTGTTCAGGTGAGGTATAGGGGATAAGTTTTGAATTGACTTCAATGAAGTTGATTTTCCGGAGAAATTTCTGGTAATCGGTAACCTTATCTCCTAATGAAATATCACTTGCACCAACAATTCGTGCAGTTTGTTGATACTCATCACCGTATGCTTTTGGAACCACAAACAAGATTTCCATATTGCCAAGGGTAGTTAATCCTTTTGTCAATCCATAACAAGCCGTTCCTAAACCTCCTGAAATATGAGGAGGAAACTCCCAACCGAACATCAATATTTTCATAGTCCTTTAATAGAAAGTTGGTTTAATTATCAGAATTTTCAAGTTTTTCAGCTTTTTCAATAATTGTTAATAATGC
>CAYQDZ010000130.1:7150-8969 GCA_964416375.1 uncultured Bacteroidales bacterium | reverse complement strand
ATGCGACATGGGAATGTTCCCATCCTAATACCACGGGTTTCACCCATGGTTATTAGATGTTTATGCCTTTCAGGCATTCTCCCGTATCCTATTATGAATACCTGTTTTTGATTCAATAGAAAGAACTAATCTTAGCTCGAACTCATGTTATAGTAAGGTCTGTGATATCCATTCTTATTACCCAATAATCCGGACAGTATTTATCAGGATAATCATTGTTTTATGTACCTGGTAAATGAATAAAAACAACAATCAGAATGGCAATCCAATGAAACTGTTTAAGGACTAAAAACTATGCTTTACGCACAATTCAATTTGATGCGAAGTAAGCCTGTATTTTTCATACTGTATCTGATTTCCCGGTATTACGATCTCTTCTTCCAATCTCGGTGTGAAGCCGAATTTACCAAAATAGGCAAGCTCGATAATCCAGTTCCTGTTAATTTTATATTGAAGTCCTATCCCGGCTCTTCCTCCGATATCATTTTTTGAGGTATAACTTTCAGATTTGCTTTTCACACTAATGGTAAAGTATCCTCCACCCTCAATGAATCCTTTAAATTTGTCACCAATTGCAATTCGCAACCCGAGGGGAATCATTAAATCAGTCGTAAGATGGTTCGTTTCATATTCAACACCTGAAACGACTAAAAATTTAGAGAAATAGGGTGAGAATGCTAAACTTAAGGCATATCTCTGAGTGAAATTATCTGTGATTTTTAATCCGTCAGATTGTCTTTTATACATGCTGCTGCCAACGCCGAATTTTGCACCCACAATAAAACCCTGGGCAAAATTTGCTACGGGAAGGATGATAAAACAAATGAGAAGTGTAAATTTCTTAAGCTTCATTCTTAGGTTCCTCGAATAACAAATTAATTTGTCAATATTTTAAAATCTTCTCCTGTAGGATTTTGGAACACGCTGAGGTCAAATTCTGGTATGACAGCCAGCACATGATCAATAATATCAGCCTGAATACTTTCGTAATAAGCCCACCGCAAATCTTTACTAAATACGTAAATTTCGAGTGGTATTCCTTTTTCGCTTGGTTGTAAATGTCTTACAAGAAATGTCATATCATTGTGTATCATGGGATGGTTTTTCAAATAAAACTCCAGGTATTTTCTAAACGTACCTAGGTTGGTCATTCTTCTCCCATTAACAACTATTTCATCAGGAATATTGTTCTCTTTATTATAATTTTTAATTTCTTTTTCTTTGCTCTCAATATATTCTTTCAGATATATGATTTTTTTGAACCTTTTCAGCATTTCAGGAGTGCAGAATTTTACAGTCCGCATATCAATATTGATGTGTCTTTTAATTCTTCTGCCTCCCGATTCTTCCATCCCGCGCCAATTTTCAAAGGAGTCGGAAACCAGGGCATAGGTAGGAATTGTGCTGATTGTTTTGTCCCAATTCTGAACCTTAACGGTGTTTAGGGTAATCTCTGTAACCGTGCCATCGGCATGGTGTTTTGGCATAGATATCCAGTCGCCAATTTGCAGCATATTATTGGCTGCCAGTTGTATGCCTGCAATAAAACCAAGGATTGTATCTTTAAAAACCAGTATGAGAACAGCGGCCAGGGCACCAATTCCGGCCAGCAATTTGAAAGGTGATTTACCCAGAATGGTTGAGAGTACCAATATTATAACTGCGCAATATATGATAATTTGCACTATTTGAATATACCCTTTAATTGGTCTGTCCTTCGCAACAGGGAGAGTTTCGTACATCTCACTTACCGATAACAAAAAGGAATTAATTACCAGTAAGGCGATAATAATCACATAAATGGTGATTATTCCCTGCA
>CAYQDZ010000130.1:0-7050 GCA_964416375.1 uncultured Bacteroidales bacterium | reverse complement strand
GAATTAATTACCAGTAAGGCGATAATAATCACATAAATGGTGATTATTCCCTGCAAAACAGTACTTAGTTTCTCATAGTCACCCAAAACATACACTGTGAAATAATGCAATACCATTGCAGGAGCCAAATGTGAAAGGCGATTAAATACCTTTTTTCTGTAGAGAATATCATCCCAGTTCGTTGATGTTTTTTTTATAATTCTGCCTATTAATGTTACAAGGAGACGTCGTGCAATGATGTCGGATAAATAAGCAAGAAGCAGGATGATAATGATTCCAAATACAGCATTGATCGAATTTGCAAAGTTTTCTTCAATGCCCCAGTTTATAAGGATATTTTTAATATTAAATAAAAAACGTATTTCCATGATCTGCAATATCTGTAGTTTTTTGTATCATTACAATCCTGCAAAAGTAAAATGATTCCTTTAACAATGAAGTTTATTAAGACTCTCTTTTTTCTACAGGCACTTATTTTAACACTATCGGCACAATCAGGTTTCAATACATATTTTCAGGAAGGAAAATTAAGATTTGATTATGCTATAAGCGGAAACAGTACTAAAATAAAAATTCATAGTCCGGATTTCTTTTATGAAAACAATTGGGGAGGGTCAAAAATTAATACCATCGATACATTTCAATACGGAGAAATGTTGCTGGAAGTATTTGATTCCGTATCGAATAAATTAATTTATTCACGCGGTTATTCTTCCCTTTTTAAGGAGTGGCAAACAATCAATGAAGCAGATTCAACAAACAGGGAATTTCATGAATCTGTCATCATGCCTTTTCCTGCAAAAACCATTAAGATTATTGTGTCGGAGCGAAGTTTTAATATGAAATTTCAGAGCATCTATTCCCTATATTTAAATCCTGAACATTCCGAAATGAAAGAGAAAAAAGTTTTCGATTTGGTGGAAGTCAGAAATATTCTGCTGAATGGCAATTCTTCGTCAAAGGTAGATCTGGTTTTTATTTCCGAGGGATACATTGAATCTGACAGTTCGAAATTCTATGCAGATGCCAGAAAAAAGGGCAATGAATTATTTCAATGGGATCCCTATTCAAATTACCGGGATGCCTTTAATATCTATGCGGTTTTTGTTCCGTCAGAAAACAATTTTCCGAAGACAGTCCATGATACCATGAATTCAAATACTGCATTGCATGCACATTTCAATACATTTGGCAGTGAAAGATACTTAACAACGGAAGATATTTCCGGAGTAAGGGATGTCCTGACAGATATCCCATATGATCAGATCTGTATTCTCGTAAATAGTACTGCATATGGAGGTGGAGGAATTTTCAATTTCATCACGATTTTCACGGTTGATAATGAACATTCTGAATTTCTCTTTCATCATGAACTTGGTCATGGATTTTCTTCTCTGGCAGATGAGTATTATTCATCTTTGGTTCCGTATAATTCTTATTTCGATTTGAATTACGAACCTTATCAACCCAACATTACAACAGGTGTAAATTTCAAATCGAAATGGGCTGATCTGGTATCGGACACTATTCCAGTGCCAACGCCCAATTTGAAAAAATATGAAGGAATAACAGGATTGTTTGAAGGAGGAGGATATAGCCCGAAAGGCGTTTTCAGACCATCCTATAATTGTTCAATGAAGTCAATAATTAATGATTCTTTTTGCCCGGTATGCAAACGGGCAATAGAACAAATGATTTTGTTCTATTCTGCAGAATAAATAAGAAAGCAGCCATTTCTTATTTGGAATGGCTGCTTTCTTAAACCTATTTTTTAAATCAATTGATTATCTCAATGCTTTGAATTGTATCACCGGCTTCTATCTGGTCAATCACCTCAAGGCCAGTTACAACTTTTCCAAAACAGGTATGATTTCGATCAAGATGTTGTGTGTTCTTTCTGCTATGACAGATAAAAAATTGTGAGCCACCGGTATTTCTTCCCGCATGCGCCATAGAAAGAACGCCTCTATCGTGGTATTGATTATCTCCATCCAATTCGCAGTCAATTGAATAACCAGGTCCGCCGGATCCAACACGGGGATCACTCATGTCTTTTGAGAATGAACATCCGCCCTGTATTACAAAATCGGGGATAACACGATGAAATGCTAATCCGTTGTAATATCCTTCCTTTGATAATTTTATAAAGTTTGCAACAGTGTTTGGAGCATCATTCTCATAGAATTCAATTTCCATAGCTCCTTTCCCTGTATTTATGGTGGCTTTACTCATTCGTCTCTGCCGATTTTACTTCAAGAAGCTCAATTTCAAATATCAAAGTCATGTTAGGTTCTATTGACTGACCACCACGGGGGCCATAAGCCAAATGAGAAGGAATATACAATTCATACTTTCCCCCTTCTTTCATAAGCTGTAAACCTTCAGTCCAGCCACTTATTACCCTGTTTAACTGAAATTCAGCAGGTTGCCCAAGTTTATAAGAACTATCAAACTCTTTACCATTAAGAAGTGTTCCTCTGTAATGACATTTTACGAAATCTTCAGGCATAGGCGATTTGCCGGTACCTTCAATAAGAACTTTGTATTGAAGACCACTTTCAGTTTCTACTACACCCTCTTTTGTCTTATTTTCTTCAAGAAAGGCCTGACCTTCTTCCATATTTTTTTCCCCTTTTTCCTCACGCAGCTCTGTAAAGTAGGTATTTAAAAACATATTGGCATCCTGAGCTGAAATGGTTGAATCGTCGCTCATCACCGTTTCTATTCCTTTTGCAATAAGATTATCATCTACATCAGGTATATCTTGCATTTTCAGACTGTATCCAACAGAAATACCTATCATATAACTTGCCGAATCGGTTTTGGTTTTAAGTTTAGCCTCTTTTGAGGCAACAGAATTACAAGAATGTAAAACTATGATAGCGAGGAGCAAAAAGCCTGCATTTGTTAATTTTTTCATGTGCTGATTTGTTTAAGTTTTAATTAAGTGAAACGCGAAGATAAGTCTAATTTTATGAATATCCGAATTGTGAATAACTCTTCTTTCACCCTGTTAATCAAATATGTAAATTTCCTGTAGTTTTAAAAAGTATAGATCATGAAGTTAACTGCTACAAAAAAAATCATCCTAATATTGGCCATAATCAGTATAGGAGTTTTTCATAATTCAAACATTGGCCAGGAAGTTTCAAAAACTGAATTGGAAGCTCGCGCATTACAGTATTTTAATGCGGACAAATACGATAAAGCTGCAACTGATTTTGAGGTTCTGAACAATATGTTTCCCAGGGATTCAAGATATGCTTATTATTTGGGCAGGTCATATTTTCATTCCAACCAGAAATTGACTGAAGCAACTGAACTTTTAAAATTTGCTGCAGCACGTAATTATGGTAATGATACATACTATTACCTTGGAAGGGCATACCATCTTGATTACAAATTTGAAGATGCCAGTCTTGCGTTCCTGACATTCCGGAAAACAGCCCGGAATAGCGATTTAAACAGATGCAATATTGATTATTGGATCCGTGTAAGTGAAAATGCGAAAGAATCAGTTAAGCTTGCCCGGCAAATCATAATAGAGAAAGAAAAGTCGGTACCGGACGGTGCTCTGGAGAGTGCTTTTGATGAAGAGTTGAACGGAAGTTATATTTATATTCCTGATGCATTTCGCTCGGCAAAAGATGTTGACCTGAATTATCAATCCCTGATGTTTTTGCCGAAAAATCCGGAAGTTGGAGATTATTTGTATTTTGAGAGTAATTCAAAAAAAGAAAAACAGGGATTGGATATATATAGGGTCCGGGTCCTATCAGCAGAAAACTTCAGTTTACCGGAACTTTTACCAGATATTATTAATACTAATTACGATGAGGCATTTCCGTATTTCGATAAAACTACATCGACACTATACTTCAGTTCTAAAGGACACAATACATCAGGTGGGTACGATATTTTTATATGTTCTTTTGATTCCGAAAAATCCATCTGGACATCTGTTGAAAAACTAAATTTCCCTATCAATACTCCCAATGATGAGATACTATATACCAATTTAGCCAATGCAAAGAAATCCATTTTCCTTTCCAGGCGTAATGCAGGATGGAATGAATATGTTGCATATACTATGGTTAATGACAGAAAATCGGGATACAAAACCCTGATGAATCGGGATGAAATACTGGCCTGTGCATCATTTACCTATGAGAATGAATTGGATGGCAGGGATGTCATGTATGATAATTATGAGCAAAAAATAGTAACAGAGGAAGAACTATCCGGATCAAATGATAACAATAAAGAAGAATCCGGATATGAACAATTACTTACTGACGGATTAATATTCCAATCACAAAGTGATTCACTGGGATGGATAGTGAAGGACCTTCGTACAAAAATTGAGGATGAAAATAATTATCAGAAAAAGCAAACATTAATTGCCAATATTACAACACTTGATAAGGAATCGAAAAGACTTCAAATGATGGCAGATGAAAAATTCTTGTTGGCAGAGCAAAGATTAGATCCCGTTGAAGTAGAGATTCAACAAACCGATAGTTCCAACCTTCAGGTGGAGTATAATAGGAATGGAATAACAGTGTATTCATACACTGCAACCTCAAATCAAGATGAAATATCTTCCGTATCGGATGATGAACTGGAATACATCAAAGGTAAGGAAGCAGCCAAAAGTGTACAATCGGGCTTTGCAATTCAGCAAACATCTCCCTATTCAGCCAGCAATCCTATTCCCGGGACCAACATGCAGGCGGGATTGATATATAAAATTCAGCTTGGCTCGTTTTCCCAGGCAATTCCCGAGAACACCTTTCAAGGACTTACACCTGTATCAAAAGAAAATGATAAAGCTGTCACAAAATACTATGTTGGCAATTTTGTATTACTCAAAGAAGCAAGGAAGGCTCTTGAGAAGGTGAAAAATTATGGCTATCCTGATGCTTTTATAGTCTCATTCAATAACAACAATAAAATCAATATTCAGAAAGCAAAGGAAATTGAATTTGCAAAGAAATAGGATTTCGGTGTTATTTGCAGTTATTTTTCAGAGCTGTTAATTTACGATAGCTTGTTCTTCATCTTAAGGCTATTCTATTATTATTTTTTCTAACTTTGGAACTGTTCAATTTAAGCCCTTAAAATAAATTGTATTGAACCGAATACGAATGGCTGAAAAGAAGTATTTAAATAAACCTGAATCAGAAGGAGTTCTTGAAGAAAAGAAGAAAGATGAAAGGTTCCTGGTTTTGCATAACGATGATGTACATACTTTTGATTATGTAATTGAAGCACTTGTTAATGTGTGTGAGATGGAACCGGTGCAGGCTGAACAATGTACATACCTGATCCACTACAAAGGAAGATGTGATGTCAAGAAGGGGGATTACATCTACCTGAAACCATACAAACAAGCACTTATTGATAAAGAGCTTGAAGCAACCATTGATTAATTCTCATTGTACCAGATATGTCCGTATTGTTCATAATTTTATTGATTGTTCTTGGGATACTGCTGATTATGGTTGAGCTTTTTATTATTCCGGGAATAACAATAGCAGGAATAGGAGGATTTCTATTGGTAGCGGGAGGTATTTTTTGCGGGTATTATTTTCATACTGTTGCTACCGGCAATTATATCCTTGCAGGAACAGGAATTTCGATGGGGGTAATTCTCATTTTAGCATTGAAATTAAAAACATGGCAACGATTTGGTCTTAAAACAACCATTGATGGAAAAGTGGGAGGAATTGATAAGGATTTATTAAAACCGGGTGATGAAGGTAAGACTGTTTCCCGACTGGCGCCCATAGGAAAAGCAATGATTCATGATAAATTATACGAAGTTCGTTCGGACGGTAGCTATTTAGATAATAATTCACCTATTGTAATTACACGAATTGAAGGAAATAAAATTTTTGTAGATACTAAAAACTAAACATATGGAAGGAATAGGATTAATCATTTTACTCATTGTAGTCGCGATATTTATACTGTGGCTATTCTTTTATTTTATACCTCTCGGATTATGGTTCAGCGCCGTATTTGCCAAGGTATATGTTCCCATAGGACAATTGATAGGAATGCGAATAAGGAAAGTGCCTCCGGCAATTATTATTAATGCATTGGTGAGTGCCACCAAAGCCGGATTAAAGTTAAACAGCGATGATATGGAAGCTCATTATCTTGCCGGAGGAAATGTCCGTTCGGTTGTAAATGCGCTGATTAGTGCTGATAAAGCAAATATTGACCTTGATTTTAAGGCGGCAACAGCAATTGACCTTGCAGGCAGGGATGTGCTTGAAGCAGTACAAATGTCAGTAAATCCAAAAGTGATTAATACGCCTCCGGTGACTGCTGTGGCAAAAGATGGTATACAGCTAATTGCCAAGGCAAGGGTTACAGTGCGTGCAAGTATAAAACAACTTGTCGGAGGTGCAGGTGAAGATACTGTACTTGCCCGTGTTGGTGAAGGAATCGTTTCATCTATTGGTTCTGCCGAGTCGCACAAATCTGTTTTGGAAAACCCTGATTTTATCTCACGTGTTGTACTTGAGAAGGGATTGGATGCCGGGACTGCATTTGAAATTTTATCTATTGATATTGCTGATATAGACATTGGAAAAAATATAGGTGCAGTATTGCAGATGGATCAGGCAAATGCCGATAAAAACATTGCCCAGGCCAAGGCCGAAGAAAGAAGGGCCATGGCAGTTGCAGTTGAGCAGGAGATGAAAGCGAAGGCCCAGGAAGCTAAAGCAAAAGTAATTGAAGCTGAGGTTAAAATACCTCTTGCCATGGCAGATGCATTCAGGGCTGGGAATTTTGGCATCATGGATTATTACCGACTGAAAAATATTGAAGCAGACACAAAAATGCGTGGTTCCATAACCGGTGATGATTTGAATAAAGGAAAGAAAAAGTAAACTAAGAATTATTTTTAACAGTTTGCTTTTATTAGGGTATTTAATACTTTTGTGAAATTTTGAAATTCAGCATTAACCTCACTGGAGAGGTGGGTGAGTGGCTGAAACCACCGGTTTGCTAAACCGGCGTACTTCGAAAGGGGTA
>CAYQDZ010000129.1:4928-9058 GCA_964416375.1 uncultured Bacteroidales bacterium | reverse complement strand
AGGCATTCTGGTTGATTCTATGCGATACCTATCTCGGAATTTATTTGTCAATTGATTTAGATTTTCACTGTTCTGTGTCCCGGCATCCCCTGTCCCATCCAAATTCAGCCTATCTCAAATATTGCCCTCTACTCAGTATCGACCACTAAAAGTAAAAAAAATAGAAAATATCTTTTTTTCTGCCAGATTTAAAATAGCTATTTCTGAAAAAACGCTGTACAACCAATGGTGTTTTTTTACGTAAATAATAGTAAATTTGTATTATGGCCCGTGTACTAAAAATACCATCGGCAGATGCTATGAAACCTTCCCCGAAGGCTTTGGAAATTATCAGGGACAAAGCTGCTGATAACGGAGAACGAATTCATATCGTTTCCTCCGGTGAGAAATGGGCCGTTAAAAAAGAAGGTGCTGCCAGGGCAACAAGAGTTCTTTCTTCAAAAAAAGAAGCAGTGAAAGTTGCAAAAACCATTGCACTAAACGGAAGTACCAGGAGCATAATAAGTCACAAACGGGACGGGACGTTTATCAGAATTAAAGTTTCTTAATGTCTTTCAAAAACAACGTATTTATAAATTGCCCTTTCGACAGAAAATTTAAAAAATTTCTTGAGCCTATTTTTTTCACGGTAGTGTATTGTGATTTCAATCCATTGATTTCTCAAACTTTTGATTCGGGAAGCAGCAGGCTTTTTAATATCCTTGAGCTGATCAGAAATTCGAAATACAGCATCCATGATCTCTCCCGGATGGTGTCTTCAAAATCGGGTGAGTTTGCCCGGTTTAACATGCCCTTTGAATTGGGAATTGATATTGGCATCCGGAATTCCGGTAGTAAAATATTTGCTCAAAAGAATTGTCTGATACTGGATTCTAAAAAATACAGGTACCAGGTGGCCCTTTCGGATATATCAGGAAACGATATTGAAATTTATAATGATAAGATCCAGGTATTGATCCGAATCATAAGAAACTGGTTGTCCAGTCAGAATACCAAAAGCAAACCGGGCCCAAAAATCATATGGGAAGAGTACAACGAATTTAAAGTTGATTTCCAGGAAACCCTGGTTTTGGACGGTTTCAGTTCAGAAGATATTCAAAACCTCCCGAAAAGCGAGTACATTATTCTGGCCCACGAGTGGGTAAAGGCCAGAAAAAAGAAATAAGGCCTTTCATTTTACACAAATACCGGTGATTCAAAAAACTTGTCTGAAAATTTTTGATTTGCTGTATGTCAGAATGATATTCATTACCAATTTGTGACTATCTTAGTATAGAGAAACCATTTCCTTTTTTGTTATGAATGTTGTAATCAGAATAAACGGACGCGCGCCTGCATGGCCCGTTTTGCTCGAAACCAGGCATCCCTTCTATGCTCCTTTCACTTCTGAAAGCATGGCCAGCGTTTCCTATTCCGTTATAGCCAGCGAAAGAAAAAATTCGGAGAACAAACTCTGGGAAGTGTTGATTGATGCAGGCCACAATACGGTACCGTATATCATTCAGAATGGGAACCGTATCCCCGAAGCCATCATTCTTACCCATGCACACAACGACCATGTGTTGAGTGTCGACTGGATTGTGCAGAGCTACCATTACAAACACAAGAAATCAAAAAAGTACCCCTTGTATTCAACAAAAGGAGTCTGGAAAGATTTCCTGCAACAATTCCCTTACCTCGAAGATGCTATTGCACATGTTGAACTGGTCCCCGGCAAGAAAACAGCTGTGAAAGAAACCGGTAAACTGGAAGTAACAGCTTTTCCGGTATACCATGGCAAGCATTCAAGAGGTGCCTCCATGCTGTTTATTGAGGGCGAAGGATTTCACCCGGGAATCATTACCGGCGACATGCTCTGTCCCCTCCTTCGAAAAAAAGATTACCATTCCATTGGCAGGGCCGCTGTGATGTTTGTCGATGCAAACAACAGGTTCCCCTATCCCCTTTCAAACCATGCTAGCTTTGTCTCCCATGGGCCGGGATCGGAAAGACAGGCCAGAAAACTAACGGAATGGTTCAAATTAATGGATCTTCAACAGCTGATCGCTCCTCATACAGGGGATAAGCCGAATAAAGAAATCAAGGAGTACTTCGATGAATTGTTACTCGACTGGCAGGAAATAAACGAGTTGCCACATACCATACTCGGTTTGAATGAGTACCTGAACATTCCCGAAATCTATTTGATGCACTATTTTGGATATTACGATAAAACACATTATAAAGCAGACCTGATGGACAGTCATGCACTTGAAAACTGGGCAAACCATGTAGCCAAAGAAAAGCATATGAAAAAAGTAGCTTATAAGGTACCCGGTGTTGGACATTTAGTCTATCTGTAATTAATTATTATGTACTATGGCAGTTCGCAGATTTGGAGTTTCATTGGAAGAAGATATTCTGGGCATGCTGGATTCTTATGTTTCCGACAACCAGTTTCCCAACCGTTCACAAGCGATCAGGCACCTGATAGAACAACAAACCGTTGATACAAAATGGATGTGCAATAACGAAGTGGCAGGGGCTGTGGTGATGGTGTATGACCATCACAAAAACGATATCACGAAACAAGCCAATGAAATTCAACACGATTATCATCAACTGGTCCTTTCTTCGCAACACATTCACCTCGATCATGACCTCTGTCTTGAAACCATTGCTGTCAAAGGTCAGGCTAAAGAACTGACAAACCTTGCCGATAAGCTCATTGCCCTGAAAGGGGTGAAACATGGAAAACTCGTTATGAGCAGAACCTGAAACCTTGTATTTTGTATGGTAAACCAGGTTACTTTTCATATTTTCGTGTCACCGATGATGAGTTCATAAAACACGACATACTACTGTATCATGAATCCACTTTTAAATTAGCCGGCAAAAATGCAAAAACTCACTGGCCTCATCTTCGCGGCGTTCATCCTCATTGTACCGGCAAGGGCTCAAAAATATCCCGGCACACCGGCTGATCATAAAAAACACAAAAAAGAAACGGATCTTATATCCGCCAGGGGCATTGCACAGCGTAACGATTGGAAGTATGCAATGAAAAACGGGAATGTAACCACAAGAGAAAACAAAACAGGTGAAATCAGGTATGACAAGGCAGGAAGAACAAAAGAAATATCCTCCTTCAATGAAGCCGGTTTCAGGCAGTCTATTACAGTATTCAAGTATGATTCCCTGGATCTGCTGATTTCTGAAACAGAATTTACAGACCGGGGGGAATTGCTGGGCAAAACTTTATATTCATACAACGAAGAAGGATACCTGGCTGAAATCACCCTGTATAATTCGGTTGAATACATCATAGCAAGGACGATCTGCAGCCACAGCAAAAAAACGAAAAGTTTTACCAGGCGAATCATGTTTTCACCCGATAGTGTGAGAACAAAAACAGTCAGCTTTTACACCGATATGAACAATGGATACATTTCGCAGGAATGGGTATACAGGGGAGAACATGCCCTGCAGTACAAAAAAAGAATTCAACGGGATGAAAAGCACAGGATCAGGACGGAAGTATATACAAATGCAAAGGGTAAGCAGATGTATTATCTGAAATACATCTACAATCAGGAAGGAAACCTGCGCCTGATAGAACGGTATTTTCCCTCGGGAGTTAAAGTCAAAAGTTATGATTTCAATTTCACCCCTGCCGGATTGATAAGCGGTGAGGTAAAGTACAACCAAAACGGGGAAATAATCCATTATCACAAATACATGTACCAATAACACATTATGATTACAGAACAGATCGTTTATTTTTCAGGACTGGGAGCAACTTTAGGATTTGTGCATACATTTCTTGGACCCGATCATTACATTCCCTTTGTTTTTATGGCCAGGGCCAGAAACTGGAAGCAACAGAAAACCATCGTCATAACCATTCTCTGCGGACTGGGACATGTATTAAGTTCCGTTGCCCTGGGATTTGCAGGCATTACACTTGGCATTGGTGTTACGCGGCTGACCAATATGGAAGAGGTAAGGGGAAACTGGGCGGCATGGGCCTTCGCCGTGTTTGGACTGCTCTATATGCTGTGGGGCTTGTACCGGGCATACAAAAACAAACCCCACAAACACCTGCATATTCATACAGGGGGAATTGTTCACGAACATTCCCATACCCATGC
>CAYQDZ010000129.1:0-4828 GCA_964416375.1 uncultured Bacteroidales bacterium | reverse complement strand
ATACCCATGCAATAGCAGGTGCAATGCTTTTGTTAAGTGGGATAGGAATTTTATTTTTGGGATTGTAAATTCTGAATTTTCTTATAGTATAAATAAAATGTATGAACTCATGAAAAAACTGGGAATTTTTTTACTGGCCATAGCCTTGGTTTTGGTTTCTTCCTGTAAAAACAGAAAAAGTCAGGGTGAGATCATCATTCAGGAGAAAGAAGGACTTGTTACTTACAGATACAAGGTCATCGGACTGGAGGACAGCACCATTTCGGATTCCATATGGCGAATGATCTTTCATGTTGATGGCATTGAAAAGATGATCCTCTCGCAGGATGATTCAACAGCCGTATTTACCGTTGAAGCAGAACTGGTGAACAACGAATTTTTGATGGAAGAGATTAAGAAAAGAGGAGGAAAACTCGTTCAGTAAATTGGTGTTTTACAAAGACGGATTGCCGATCATTTCCTTTACGACCTCCTCTGCAATACCAGTTCGTTCTGCAGTAGATATTGCAGAGCGTTTTATGTCTTTCACAAAGAGAACCGGCGCATAAAATGCAAGAGCCATATCTAATGGTGTTTTTCGGAGTTTTTAACGAAGTAAGCGACTTTTTCTATGGAAGTGATCATATCGAATTCCTCGAGGTAGATGTTACCAGGCACACACAGGTTGACGGTGGTGAAATTCAGGATGCCCTTTATGCCTGTCTGCACCAGTGTCTTGGCCATATCTTTCGCCGAATATACAGGTACGGTAAGAATGGCAATGGAAATGTCTTTGTTTGTAATGATTTCACGCAAACGTTCAATGGAATAACATTCCACATCCTGAATTTTGCTGCCTATCTTCTTGGGATCAAGATCAAATGTGGCCGCAAGATTAAGCAAGGGCCGTTTGCCAATAAAATAAGTAGAAACTGCCTTTCCAAGGTTTCCAAAACCAATGACGGCCACGTTCAATTTCTCATTTGGATCAATGATTTTGCTGATGACCTTAATCAATTCCTGAATATTGTACCCCTTCCTGTTGGATGTGGAGTACCCGATAAACATAATGTCACGGCGGACCTGTACAGCTGTGATATCATGCAGCTCAGCCAGTTCGTGAGAAAAAACATGGGTCTTTCCATCGTCCAGGCAATTGAAGAGTGTGCGTCTGTATTCGCTTAATCGCTCGATGGTTTTCTCCGGGAGCATTTTCGCTTTTCGTAATAATGGGCGCTTCATAATGAGGTAAAAATAAAAAATTTGAACTCAATATTCAAAATAAAATTTCCAATGGTATATTCGATACCAAGAAATATTTGATTGAGTATGCCTGTATCACAACAAAAATATTTATATTAATCGTCCCGAAACAAGTCATGCCATGCTGAATAAGAGAAAAATAATATTGTGCCTGGGCAGTTCATGCTTCGCCAGAGGAAATCAGGAAATTATTCCATTGATTAAAAAATACATTGCCCGAAAGTGCCTTGAAGACAAGGTCATGTTCATTGGCGACCACTGTATGGGTAATTGCAGTGAGGGACCGAATATGTACATTGGGGAAAGACTGTATGAAAAGATCGACAAAGAGATCATTGAAAAAATTCTGGATGAGGGATTAAAAGATTTGCTTTAATTAGCATCTCCGGTAACAATAAAACATGTGAAATCATTCTTTTTGAACTATTTTTATCTACCATCTAAAAACCGAAGCAATTGGATCCTTTAGTGCAAATAAAAGCCGATAGATGTACAAACTGCTACAGCTGTGTAAAAATTTGTCCGGTGAAAGCCATATGTGCTATTTCTGACACCCGGGCGCCAAAGATTGATGAAAACAGGTGCATTGGTTGTGGTGACTGCATCGATTCCTGTGCCCCGAAAGCCATTGAATACCGTTCATCCATTGAGGAAGCCAAAGCGATATTGCGTTCAAAAGGAAAGAAAGTAGCCATCACTTCTCCGAGCATTTCTGCTGAGTTTAATGACATTACAGACTACCGCAAATTTGTGGCCATGATCAAGTCGCTGGGGATTGACCATGTATACGAAACCTCTTTTGGCGTAGACATTGTGGCAAGCAAATACCTGAATTTTATCAACGACTTCAAAGGACGCTATTACATCACTTCCTGTGATCCGGTAGTAGTAAACTATATCGAAAAATACCACCCCAAGCTGATCACAAACCTTTTCCCTTTTGTGTCGCCCAAAATTGCCATGACCAAAGTGGTACGCAACAAGCATAAAGAGAAAGTCAAGATCATATACATAGGTCCTGAAATTGCCAGCAAAGACGAAGCCCTTCTATACGATGACGATGGGAAAATAGACTGTGTACTTACCTTTCCTGAGCTGCGCCAACTCTTTAAGGAGCACGATATCAATGAGAACGACCTGGAATTTTCAGTATTTGACGAGCCACTGGGGTTCAAAGGATCGCTCTATCCTTTGTGTAACGGACTGATCCAGGCTGCCGAAATTGATGAAAATCTGCTGACCACCCATGTAATAAGCATTGAAGGAAAGAAGGAGATGATCGAATCCATTGAGGAGTTTGAGAACAATGTTAAGGTCATCCACCGGCACCTTCATGTCAACTATGGCAACTCCCTTGCCGGACCAGGAATATCCAATAAGGGAAATCGCCTGTTTAAAGAACATCAGGTGATCAAATATGCCAACAAAAGACTTTCCAATTTTTTCAGGGCAGAGTGGTACCAGGACCTGGAAAACTACGGTCAATTCGATTTCAACCGCGAGTTTAAAGCCAATGACCAGCGCCTTCCGGAACCCCCTGAAAAAGAAATTCAAAAAGCCCTGAAGCTGATGGGTAAAAAGTCTGATGACTCTGCCGACTGTAACCAGTGTGGTTATTCATCATGCCTTGAGTTTGCCACAGACATGGCCAAAGGCATTGTGATCCCCGAAATGTGTACCACCTTTGCTCTCAGCCATAGCAAAACATTCAACGAGACACTGAAGGAGCTGAATGAGAAACTGGCCATTACCCGGCAGTTGCTGCGTGAGACAGAAGCCAGGGTAAAAACAGAACATGACACGGCACAACAGGCATCGGATCTGACCAATGCCATGCTTGAAAAACTAAGGGCAGGAACTGTGATTGTTGACTACAAACTAAAAATTGTGAAAGCCAACAATACCTTCTGCAACATAGTGGGTGAAGATGCAGAGGAGATCAGTGAGGTAATTCCGGGACTTGTGGGTGCCGACCTTAAAAAGCTCTTTGCTCCCGAGATCTACAACCTGTTCTCTTATGTGCTTACCGACTCTGAATCGATTGATTCGCGTGATGTTACGCACAACGACAAGATCCTCAACCTGTCTATTTTTCCCATCATCAACAACCAGGTGGTTGGAGGAATTGTGCGCGATATGAAGGCCCCCGAAGTACAAAAGACCGAAGTCATAAAGCGTGTGTCCGAAGTGATTGATAAAAATCTTGAAATGGTTCAGCAGATAGGTTTTCTGCTGGGTGAAGGAGCCTCAGACATTGAAAAGATGCTCAATTCGGTAATTAAATTTTACGAACAGGATAAAAAAACAAAATAAAGCATGCAGCCCATTGCATATGAAGGAACGGTTTTTTATAGAAGCGAATTGCCAGCAAAAAAATTACGAGGGAGAGCGTATTTGCGGTGATGTATTTCTGAAAGGGCGGGTGAAAGAAGAGAACCTGATCGTGCTTGTGCTTTCTGATGGTATGGGCCACGGAATAAAGGCCAGCGTACTGGCAACCCTTACCGCCACAATGGCCCTGAATTTTACCCGCGAACACAAAGAGCCCGAAAAGACGGCCGAGATCATTATGAAAACCCTCCCTGAATGCAGTGACCGCAAGATGAACTACTCCACTTTTACCATCATAGAAGTAAACTACAACGGCAAAACACAGATACTGGAATACGACAATCCACCATGCTTTGTCATTCGCCATAACAATGTGCTGGAACTGGATCGAAAAATTATTGTCCTGGAAGGAGAGCACAATGCAGGCAAGAAATTACGTCTGGCCACTTTCCAGGCACAAAAAAACGATCGCCTGCTATTTTCCACCGACGGCATTACACAGTCGGGTTTGGGCACTCCACAGTTTCCCTTTGGCTGGGGAAACGACAACCTCAAACGTTTTGCCATCGATACAACAAAAAAAAATCCTCAGATCTCGGCACGCGACCTGGCTACACACGTCATCAATGCGGCATACCGAAATGACGGGTTCCAGTCCAAAGACGATTCCTCCTGTGGCATAATATACTTCCGGCAACCACGTGAACTGCTCATTTGTACAGGCCCTCCATACGAAAAAGGTCGCGACACGGAAATGGCAGATATCGTAAATACTTTCGACGGAAAAAAAATAATCATGGGCGCAACCACGGGCGATATTGTTGCCCGGGAACTGAAAATAAAAATTACAAGCGGGCAGGAATTTACTGACCCTGACCTTCCTCCTCTCTCCTTTATGGAAGGCATTGATCTCTACACGGAAGGAATCCTTACCCTCAACAAAGTAGAACAGATACTGGGCAGGTATAACAGCAAATACCAACCGGGTAAGGGTCCTGCCGATCAGGTGATAAAATACATTCTTGAAAGCGACGAAATCCGTTTTCTTGTTGGCACCACCATCAATCCCGCCCACCAGGACCCCCGGTCGAGTATGGATCTGGAAATACGCAGAACGGTTATAAAACGCATAGCCATGTTGCTGGAAGAGAAATTCCTCAAGAAAATTAAGATCAATTACATTTGAAAACCACCACCCTGACAGGTAGGGTGTTCAAAACTTTAAAAAAACTCATTCTTATGCGCCTTATTTTTG
>CAYQDZ010000128.1:0-9068 GCA_964416375.1 uncultured Bacteroidales bacterium | reverse complement strand
AAACTCAAAACTTGCAACTTTTCCCCTCATCATCTCATCAACTTCTCAACTCATCAACTTCTAAACAGCTCAACCAGCATCCAGCCAGCCTCCACATTAAGCTTCGGCTGAAGAAGCAATTATTTATCATGCAACTTCTACGAGGTATTAATCATAAATTGGGAATGATTTTCTACAACAATTAAACCTCTACGAGGTAAATTTTAAAAAATGTCTTCTGATTTTAACTTCTTTTTCCAAAACCCGAAACCCGAAACTCAAACTGTATAATCGTTGAGTTGTTTAACTGTTCAACCGGAAGAAAAATTCAAATGGTTGAGAGGTTTGGTAGTTTCGTGAGATTTTGACTAAGAGAAATCAATTCTCCGGGTCACCCAATTACACAGTTACACAATTCAACAGTTACACGATTCAACAGTTAAACATGAATTACCCAATAACCTAACAACCTATTTACCAGCAAAAACACCTCCAACAGATTACCGATTTCAGATCACCAATCACCATTCCTCAGAGCGACTCAAATATCTCCACTGCTGCTCTTGATTTGTTCAGAGTATAAAAATGTATTCCGGGTGCTCCCTTGTCCAATAGTTCCTTACATTGCTTAATGGTATATTCAACGCCGATATCATGGCATTTATCAGGATTGTCTTTGTTTGCTTCAATTGCAGCAGCCAGCTGAGAAGGAATTTTAGCAGCAGACATTTTGGAAAATCTCTCGATTTGATGAAATGTCGTAATGGGAATTATGCCGGGGATTATCCTGCAGGAAATACCTTCTTCCCTGGACATTTTAATAAACTTGAAATAATAATCATTAACAAAGAAAAGTTGGGTAACAAGGAAGTCAACTCCTGCATTCACTTTTGTTCTGACATTCATCAGGTCCTCTTCAATGCTTATTGCTTCGGGGTGTTTCTCAACATATGCTGCCCCTGCTTTACAAAAATCGAAATGCTCATCAACAAAAGAAATGAGATCACTTGCATACCTGAATCCGTCACTTAGCGGTTTGAATATCTTTTCTCCTTTTGGAGGATCACCACGCAACAGCATAAGGTTTTTAATACCACGTTCTGAAAGCATTTCCAGATCGCTTTTCACCTTTTCTTTTGTGGCATTTATGCAGGTGTAATGCGCAACTGTTGTTAAACCGATCTTATTTTGCAGGTAATCAACCAGATCAAAAGTACGCTCCTGGGTTGAACCTCCTGCACCGTATGTTACCGTGACGAATGAAGGCGACAACTTAATCAGGCGGCCTACATTAATACCGAAATCTACAGCGGATATTTCATCTTTTGGAGGGAAGAATTCGAATGAAAATGTTTTTTCCTGAGAGAGAAAGATATCAGTTATTTTCATAGGTCTAAAATAATTACTTCAAGGATTAAACTGTTATTATGATCAACAATCTTTTAAGTATAGTTCAATTCGGTTACCATCAATTTTTCAATGACGGAAGCATTCATATGTTTGCGTTTTGCATAATCAAGAACCTGGTCCTTTGATAATTTGCCCACAAAGAAATACTTTGATTGAGGGTGCGCAAAGATCAATCCGCTTACTGAAGCTGCAGGAATCATGGAAAAACTTTCTGTGAGATTCATCCCTGTATTTTTTTCAGCTTCCAGCAAATGAAAAAGAGTTTCCTTTTCAGAATGATCGGGACAGGCAGGATAGCCATGAGCAGGTCTGATACCCTGATACTTTTCAAGCAAGAGGGCATTTAAAATAAGATTTTCATCGGAAGCATATCCCCAGTAATCTTTCCTGACTTTCACGTGTAATAATTCTGTGAATGCTTCAGCCAATCTGTCTGCCAGTGCTTTTATCATAATGCTGTTGTAATCATCGTGCTCTTTTTCAAATTCAGCAAGAATTCTCTCAATACCTAAACCGGTGGTAACAGCAAAACTACCCAGATAATCAATTCTGCCTGTTTCTTTAGGAGCGATAAAATCTGATAAACACAAATTTGGAGCACCATTTTCTTTCAAGGCCTGATTGCGCAGATTTCTATAGGTTGCTATGGTGCTTTCCCTTGCTTCATTAGTATAGAGTTCGATGTCATCACCAACAGCATTTGCAGGAAAAAATCCCAGGACACCATTTGCTGTTAGCAGGTTCTCTTTTTCAATCCGATCGAGCAATTTGTTTGCATCATCAAATATCTTTCTTGCTTCTTCACCCATTTTAGGATCATCGAGAATTTCCGGGAACTTGCCCCGCAATTGCCAGACTACAAAAAAGAAAACCCAGCTAATATATTCTCTGATCTCATGAATGGGATAATTTTCAAAGACTTTTAAACCCAGAAATTTTGGTTTATAAATGGGCGATTTCTCCCAGTCAATTTTCAATTTGTTCTCACGAGCTTTTTTCAGACTAAGGTATTTCACTTTTGAACTGGATCCTGAGTAACTGTTTCGCAGGTCCTCATATTCTTTTTTTATCTGAGATACAAAAGTCTTTTGAAGATTTTTTGATATCAGGTTGTTAACAACACCAACACTGCGTGAAGCATCCTTTACATGAATTACCGGGGTATCAGCTTGTGTCTCAATCTTTACTGCCGTATGTATTTTTGAGGTTGTTGCCCCACCTATCAGCAATGGTTTTTTGATGTTTTGCTTTTTCATTTCTTTCGCAAAGTCTACCATGATCTCAAGCGATGGGGTAATAAGTCCGCTAAGCCCTATAATATCAACATTTTGTTCAATAGCAGTTTTGAGTATTTTTTCATTTGGCACCATCACTCCCAGATCAATAATTTCATAATTGTTACAACCCAGAACCACACCAACGATATTTTTGCCAATATCATGTACATCTCCCTTCACGGTAGCCAAAAGTATTTTACCAATGCTGCCTGATTTTTCACCTGCTATTTTTTCCTTCTCAATAAAAGGAAGAAGCACTGCTACAGCCTTTTTCATTACCCTGGCACTTTTCACAACCTGGGGCAGAAACATTTTACCCGATCCAAACAAGTCTCCAACAATTCCCATTCCATCCATCAAAGGTCCTTCGATTATATGGATGGCTCTGGAATAGGAATTTCTTGCTTCAAGAGCATCACTTTCTATGTATTCAACAATACCTCTTACCAAAGCATAACTCAAGCGTTCTTGTATGGTACCTTTTCTCCATTCGTCTGTTTTTATGTCTTTTTTCCCCTGTTGCTCAACAGTTTCAGCAAATTCAATTAATCTTTCTGTTGCCTCTTCTTTTCTGTTAAAAATCACATCTTCCACCAGTTCCAACAAGTCAGCGGGGATATCATCGTATACTTCCAGCATCGAAGGATTGACAATCCCCATGTCCATTCCTGCTTTTGTTGCATGATATAAAAAGGAGGAATGCATTGCTTCTCTGACGGTATTATTTCCCCGGAAAGAAAAGGAGAGATTGCTTACGCCTCCGCTGATTTTTGCATAAGGTAAATTTTCTTTGATCCATTTTGTTGCATTGATAAAATCTACTGCGTAGTTATTGTGTTCTTCTATGCCGGTGGCAATAGCAAGAATATTAGGATCAAATATTATATTTTCAGCAGGAAAATCAACTTTTTCAGTTAAAATATTATATGCTCTTTTACATATTTCAATTTTTCTATCAAAAGAATCAGCCTGTCCTTTTTCATCAAAAGCCATAACAATTGCTGCAGCACCGTATTTCAATATCTTTTTTGCATGCTCAATGAAAATATCTTCACCTTCTTTCAAAGAAATGGAGTTTACGATACTCTTTCCCTGCACACATTTTAATCCGGCTTCAATTACTGACCATTTTGAAGAGTCTATCATCAGCGGGACACGAGATATTTCAGGTTCCGAGGCTATCAGATTCAGGAATTTTACCATGGTTTTTTCACCATCAATCATAGCCTCGTCCATACAAACATCAATAATTTGGGCGCCGTTTTCAACTTGATCCCTGGCAATGGAAAGTGCTTCTTCAAAGTTTTCTTCCTTAATCAGGCGGGCAAATTTTTTAGAACCTGCTACATTGGTGCGTTCCCCAATATTAATAAAGTTACTATCTGCTGAAATGGTTAAGGGCTCAAGCCCACTTAGCTGAGTTTGCTTTTCATTTTTTGGAAGAGATCTAATCGTATATCCCTTAGCCATTTCTGCCAGGACCTTGATATGTTGAGGTGTGGAACCACAACAACCTCCTATGATATTGACATTTCCATCACGAAGGTATGGTTCCATAAAATCCGCCATCTGTGAGGGGGTTTGGTCATAGTCACCAAATTGATTGGGTAAACCTGCATTTGGGTGTGCACTAACATAAAAAGGAGCTTTTTTGCTTAGCGTATCAACGTAAGGTTTCATACCTTGAGCCCCAAGCGAGCAGTTTACTCCAATACTTAATAATTTAAGATGTGAAACTGAATTCAGAAAGGCTTCAATCGTTTGTCCGGAAAGTGTTCGTCCACTGGCATCGGTAATGGTGCCGGATATCATTATGGGTAATTCTATCTTTTTTTCTGAAAAGACTTCTTCAATGGCGAAGAGTGCAGCTTTTGCATTCAGGGTATCGAAGATTGTCTCAACCATTAATGAATCTACTCCTCCATCTATCAAGCCTCTAACTTGCTCATTATAAGCCTTCTTGAGATCATCAAAGCTGGCAGCTCTGTATCCCGGATCATTGACATCAGGAGATAACGAAGCCGTTTTGTTGGTGGGTCCCATTGTGCCAACTACAAATCTTGGTTTATCCGGAGTAATGGCTGTGTATTTTTCAGCCGATTCTTTTGCAATGCGTGCTGAGGCAAGATTCATTTCATAAGAATATTCTTCCAGATTGTAATCGGCCTGTGAAATTCTGTTGGAATTAAAAGTATTTGTCTCAAGCAGATCAGCACCTGCTTCCAGGTATTTATCATGTATTTCCTTGATGATACCAGGCTGAGTAAGCGACAAAAGATCGTTATTGCCTTTCAAATCTATGCTTGTATTTGTAAAGCGCTCACCACGATAATCATCCTCACTTAACTTATATTTCTGTATCATACTTCCCATGGCGCCATCAAGAATGAGGATCCTTTTCTTCAGCTCGTTTTCAATATTGGTGTTTTTTGTCATTCCGGATCTTGTTTATATTTTGATATATACTTTATAAGAGTTGAACTGACTGAATGAATAGATCATTGATTAGTATATACAAAAATATACTGTTACTGTTCAGTCCTTTGTCTGATTAAAAAGCAAAATTAGTTGATTTTGTCTTGAGTTGTGCTGTAAAATGTTACCGGACATTGCTTAGTCCAATATTGTGCTGATTTCCGTTATGTTTCGTTTATTTGTAATTAGTTTAGCCTCAGGTAAATACAGGTAATCGAGAAATTCCTGATACGTTTCTGTTACTCTTGGGCGTACCATTTTTGTTGTGCTATTTATCATTCTGTTTTCTTCGGTAAAACCTTCGCTAAGAATGCCTATGGACACAGGTAGCCATCGTTGTGGGAACATGTTCTCAAATTCACCTCCTTTTCTATATTTGTTCAGCTCTTCATTTATTTTCAGCAGTACTTTTTCAAATTTTTCATCCTCAGAAATATCATTTTCCTTTATGTATTTTAGTAAGACTTCCCTGTTAGGAACAAGCAAACAGACCGAGTATGGTTTCTGATTATTGTATAGCATACATTGATCAATGAAAGGCGAATTATCTGAAAATGCTTCTTCAATGCCTTCCGGGCTGAATTTTTCCCCATCATCGGCTATCAGAAGGCTTTTAAATCTACCAAAAACAAAAAGAAAATCATCCTTATCCATATAGCCCATATCACCTGTATGCAACCAGCCATTTTTCAGGGTTTCTTTTGTAGCACTTTCATTTTCCCAATATCTTTTCATAACATTTTCACCTTTTACCACGATTTCTCCCTTATCACCCTTAGGTAGCGAATTGTTTTCATCATCAAAAATTTTAAGTTCCAGATCAGAAACAAGAGTTCCTGAAGAACCCATTTTCACTTTTTGAAAACTATTGGACGATATTACAGGAGAAGCTTCAGTTAATCCGTATCCCTGAAACATCGGCATTCCAATAGCAAAAAAGAATCTTTGAAGTTCTATATCAAGCAGAGCTCCTCCACCAACAAAAAACTTTAACCTGCCACCAAAGCCTGCCCTTATTTTCTTAAACAGAATAATATCGTAAAGTTTTACCAGGGGCCAGAGCAATGTTTTCATTCCTTTACCTTTGTTCCAACCGTTACCATTGTATTTGCAGGAAATATTCAGAGCATGATAGAATAACTTTTCTGCAATACCTCCTTTTTCCTGAATTGCTTTTTCAATGTTTTTCCTGAAATTTTTAGCCAGAGCAGGAACACTTAATAGAAAAACGGGTTTTATTTCTTTTATATTCTTAGGGATATTCTTCAAAGTCTCCATCGGCGTACTTCCCACCTGAATAGAAGCCAGGCTGGCACCGTATTTCATTATGGCATACAAACCACATGTATGAGCAAAGGAATGATCCCATGGAAGTATGAGCAGGGTTTTATACCATTCGGGGATTTCATACAAGGCACTTAATTGTTCTACGTTTGCGGTGTAATTTCGATGGCTTAGGATAATGCCTTTTGGATCGGCAGTGGTGCCGGATGTATAGCAAATATTTGCATCATCGTTTTCTAAAATAGAATTGTATTTTTTCCTGAATTCTTTCTGGTGTGTCTTTAAGAATTCATTTCCTTGCTTTACAATGTCTTCAACATAGACAACAGATTTATTTTTGCTTTCAACAGGATCTAGTGAAATGATTGTTTCCAATGATGGAATACTATCAGCAATATCCAGTATTTTATTTATATGGCGACTTGAAGAAATAGCCATTTTAGAGCTGGAATGATTCAAACGAAAACGCAATTCTTCGGATTCACTGAGTCTGACAGATAATGGAACGTTTATTGCTCCATTATAGAGGATACTTAGTTCGCTAATAACCCAATCGTTACGGCCTTCTGCAAGCAAAGTTACCCGGTCACCATACTTTAGACCCATCTGCATTAAACCGGCAGCAAATGCATGAACTCTTTCCCTGGTTTTATAATAGCTTGTACCTACATATTTAGTGTTGTCGTGTTGCCAGAGAAAAATATTATCTGAATATTTTTGAACACTGCTTTCGAATAAATTGATTATCGTTCTCATTTTAGGTGTTTCTTGATAAAGAATTACCAAGATAAGGAAAAATATTTGTGCAGTATCGTAGCAATTTGTTTTATTAACAAGAAATCCTACAGATTGTTAGACGAAATCAAAACCTCAATTCAGGAAATAATTATGATTTATCAGGAAATGGAGAAATTGAAGAATATTTTTTAGCCTGCATTATTCATGCGTCAAGTTTGGGGCAGATGCGAGGCGTCGGAAGCTGAAGCTGTAGTAGCTTACTGCGAGGCTTTCGCAACGAAGCAGATGCCCTAAAATTGGTGTACTTTGTAAAAATGGATGATTTTTTTTTATCTATGTTCTATCATAAAATACTGTATCAAAAATAAATAATTAAAATTTATTCATTTTTATGAATAATGCAGGTTAGGAACTGCTTATAGATCCGGCTGTCTGTATCTGATTAATGAATAGGTCCTTAAACATTGATCCATATGAAGCAACAGTTGATCCATATTTAAAGGTTTATTGAAAAATCCATCACAACCTGCTTCAGCACAGATTTCTTCTTCGTTGTTCCAGGAATTTGCTGTTTGAATGATTACCGGTAAATATGGATTGTATTTTTTAATCAGTTGAAGGGAATTTATACCATCCAGTTCGGGCAACTGGAGATCAAGAAGAACAATATCAATGCTGGTATTTTCTTTACACAAATTAGCAGCTAACACGCCATTCTCTGCCCAAACAATGTTAATACCGGTTCGTTTTTTAAGCAGCAACTCAATGTATTTATAGTTCAATGGATCATCTTCTGCTACCAATGCCGTATAATTATCCCAAATGTAATCCATATAGTAATTATTCTTAATTTTACTTTTCTTTACGTATTCATTCATAAGAAGATAGGTTTAGTTGATGAATAGTGCATGTAATGAAACAAAAGAGTGCTATCAGGTGATAAAAACCGGAATCCATTTTTAAAATCCTTTATTTGCTCAATAAAACAAACTAACACATTAAATATCAAGAATTTAGTATTCTTGATTTGTTTGCAGTTCTTTTTTTTATGGTTTCTGGTAATTTGAATCATTCAGAATGAACATGTTAGGGCCTGGAGTTCATTTACGAGCATATTCCTTAAGACATCTCGTGTTATGCATTGATGGTGTTTTAGAAACAAATGCAAACAAAATGTTGTTGGAGTTGTTATTTTAGAAAATACAAAAACACTATAATTATGGCATATACTTTGGGAATTGGAAGTAAAGCACCTGATTTTATTTTAAAAGCCACAGACAAAACGGAATACAGTCTGGCCGATTTTAAGGAATCCGATTATCTGGTCATTTTCTTTACCTGCAATCATTGTCCATATGTGATTGGTTCAGATGGGGTTACAAAACAATCGGCATTAAAATATAAAGAAAAGGGAGTAAGGTTTGTGGCCATAAATTCAAATAGCCCCAATACATACCCGGAAGATGACTTCGAACATATGGTAAAAAGGATGGAGCAATATTCATTCCCATGGGTATATCTGTATGATGATACTCAGGAAGTAGCCTTGAAATACGGGGCCTTACGAACTCCGCATTTTTATATTTTTGATAAAAACAGGTCTCTGGTATATACCGGCAGAGGGGTTGATAATCCGAAGGATTCTTCACGCATTACGGTGAATAATCTGGATCAAACTCTTACAGAACTAACAGAAGGAAGAAATTTAAGTATAGTCAAAACGAATCCCATTGGGTGTAATATGAAATGGGATGGTAAAGATGCACACTGGATGCCTGCAGAAGCAGTTGATCTGGTTTGAATGTAGTGTTATAGTCTGTTTTGAAGAGGCTGTCCAAAAAGTAAAAAAGACTTGCTCAATGAGATGTTTTTACTTTGTGAAACTCTGTGTCTTCTTTGTATTCC
>CAYQDZ010000127.1:0-9185 GCA_964416375.1 uncultured Bacteroidales bacterium | reverse complement strand
TCAATATCGATTTCTGTTAATGCCAGATGAATGCTTTGCATAATTTCCTCCGAAAGAATTTCATCTTTCTCAGCAAGGGCCAGTTCAAACACTTTCTCCACTTCTTTAGACATTTCTCCATGTTCTTCCAGCGCAGCAATAAGGGAATCCAGTTCCTCCCCTCTTTCTTTTCCATTATGTTTTGTTAACACTTCATGGCCTGAACTGTCCATGTTTGTTTTATGAACCACGATCGTATTTGGCCCTGATGTGCTGTCAACAGTTTTTCCACGGCTATCCGTAAGCTGTTTGAATTGATTGTACTTCCCGTCCACAACAAACGACAGGAATACAAAACCCGACAATACGATCACACCGGCAATAAGCTTTTCTGTTAGATTTGTTTTCATTTTTATTTTGGTATTTAATCGTTTGATTCGTTGAAACAGTGAACTGCGAAAAGGAGAAAAAGCCATGGCCAGCTTCGCATGATAATGAATGTGTTCTTGGGCCAGCGTCAGTGCTTTTGCATAATTCACCTTATCGTTGGTAAGTGCAATAGCAATATCATCACAGGCATTTTCGCGCTCTTTTCTGATCTGCGCAGAAATATACCATACGGCAGGATGAAAGAAAAACAGCGTTTCTATAAGCGTCTGCAAAATATTGATCAGGTAATCGTTCCTCTTTATATGTGCCAGTTCATGGGCAATGATGGCTTCTATATGTTCATGGCTTAAACCTGTAAGCAGACTTGCAGGTATCAATATAACAGGTTTTAAAAAACCTGTAGTCAAAGGCGACTTAATGATAGTCGAAAGGTAGATGCCAACCTTTTTCTTTATTTGTAATCGTTTTGCAAATTCCCTTGCCTTCATGATCCATTTCATATCCGGCTGACTGCCCTGGTTTCTTCTTATCCGACGCAGATAGAGCAGCTCTGCCACAACACGCACCAGGTAAATTACCAAGCCTATGATCCATATGCTTACAATCCAGGGAAAGTGCTTTTGTATTTTCACACGTCTCAATGCCCGTTTTTTGTTGAATAATTTCTTTGCCGGCAAAATTGAATTTTCCTCTTCGTTTAATCTGTTTTCTTTTAAATAATTGGCCAGGTAATCCGGATTACTCATTATAACCTGTCTCAATTCAATCTTTTCATCAGCATAAGTCAAGGCCTTATGAAAGGTAATTGCTGAAAAGACAACCATCATCAATAGCGAACCAAAAGAAAGATAGTACCTGATTTGTGAGGACCAGCGTCTCAACAGAGCCAGTGTAATGAATAATAAACCGGCTATCAATGCTCCCTGCCACAAAGAGTGAATGATAAACCACCCGATGGCTTCAGTAATCTCATTTCCTAAAATATAGCTGGCAAAATCCATTAGTCCTTATCCTTTTCTATTTGTTCTATCAATTTCTTAATTTTTCCCAATTCCTTTTCTGAGGTTTTGCTGTTGCCCAGCAATTGCATTACCAGGCTGGAAGCAGAGCCTCCAAAAGCAGTGTCAAGAAATTTGCCCAGCAATTTCTCACAGGTTTCTTCCATTTTGCTGACAGGAGAATAGAGATGGCTCTTGCCTTTGAGCTCCCTATCCAACAATCCTTTTGATGTCATATTTTGCATGATCTTAAGGGTGGTTGTATAGCCCACATTTTTTTTCCTGCTTAACTTTTCATGAATCTCTCTTACGGTACGGGGTTGTTTTTCCCATAGAATGCTCAGAATTTCCAGTTCGGCTCCGGTGGGTTCAATCTTTTTTCTGTTGGTCATAATTTATCTACGATATTTATCGTACAAATATATACGAAACTTGTCGTAGATTCAAAACAATTCTGTTAAAAAAATTAAAAAAAATTGTGATTTGAGAAATTATAACATGAAATTATGATTATCTTATGATTGAATTCAACTGTCAGATAACTATTTAGGAAATACCTCCGTATAATTATATAAAAGTATTAAGCAGCACTGAAAAAACTGATTGTTTCAATAAAAATTTGTCTTGATTAAATAGTAAAAACATGATTATCCCCGTAATTCATACAAAAAGCACACTCCGGCCCAAGATCATCTTATTCTCGGTAATAACAACATTAATATTGTTTTCAGCCATTATTTTAAGCTCCGATTTATTGTTGGTTATGGATTATAAAATCCTGAAACTAATTCTTATCATCACGCTTGGTTCACAGTTTTTATTTACCCTTTATTTTATTTTTTCAAAGAAATATGAAGAATTGGGGAAAATATTGCTTCAGGATAGTGAGCTTTCCGTAAAAATGGGCAAAGAAATAGTTGTTTACCGTATCAAAGAAATGAAGGACGTCAGAATATTCTTAAACCATTACAGGAGTAAAAAAAGAAGAGGTCTTTTCGGGTATAGTAAATTTGAGACAGGCAACTACCTTATGTTCCGATACAAGGAAAAAACGAGGATATATGAACTGCTATTTAAAAAGAAACGTCAGATTGATAAATTTATCACGCACATCAACAATTATACATCGGGGAAAAAGGTCCCCGTTTTTGAGGATTAAAAATACAAAAGCTTAATCGGAACACAGTTCTTTTAAAAACTCCGCAGCTTCTTCATCGCCCAACGATACTGCTTTCTCAAGATCTTCACAGGCGCCGGTATTCATATCAAGATAAAATCTTGTAAGTGCCCGGTTGAAGTAATAATCCGATTCTTCAGCATTGAGTTCAATCGCCCCGGTAAAATCTTTTGCAGCCATTTCGTATTGTTCAAGCATAAACCTGCTGTTGCCCCGGTCGTAATAATTTGAAGCCCTGCCAGGATCAAGTGTAACCGCTTTATTAAAATCTTCCAATGATTTCTCGTATTCTTCCAGATTAAACCATGCACTGCCCCTCACCGAGAAGGCATCGGAATAGGCTGAATCCAGTTCTATAACCTTCTTCAAATCCTCAATACACTTTTTGTATTTTGCCAGTTCGTAATGGGCACTGCCGCGATTAAAGAATGCATCAATATGCTGATTGTTTAACTCGATTACCCGGGTGTAATTTTTTATGGCTTTTTCACTTTCAAACTGTGCCAACTGTGAGTTAGCAAGGTAGAACAATACATTCTCATTGTCCGGTTCATCCTGTAAAACAGATTCAAAAATTTGCCCGGCTTCCTGGTATTTTTCCAAATTGTATAGCTCCAGTCCTCTTTCAATCTGCTGCTCCATGCTTTCCTGGGCCTGAACAGGCAGCCAGAATAGGAATGCCAGAAGCAATGTTACTTTATTCATAGGTAAAATTTTTCTTTAGTGATTATCTTCCCTGACCTGCGCCATTTTGCTTCATTTGTTGCTGTACTCTTTGTTGCTGAATCCTGCGTTGCTGAATTCTTTGATGGTGTAAACTTTGCTGACGCATTAATCTGCGCTGGTGGTTTATTTGCATCCTTCTCTGCATCTGCATCTGATTTCTTTTTATCATTTCCTGCCTCCGGTGCTGATGCATTCTCTTATGCATATTGTTAGTACAGATCATCATTTTGTCACGTGTATTCACGCGCAAAACCATTTTGGCCACATTTTTGGGAGCTTCAGTGTTTGAACCATTTTCCTGTGCAGAACCTGGTGAAGAAAAACACAACGAAATCAAAGTTATTAGTACAATTCGCCACATAATATATAATTTTATAAAACAGGCTTTTCAGAACTAATTTATCGATTCTTTATGAAATACGATGCTAAAGTACCTGTTTGTTTGTTATCGATTATTAGACTGGTTAAAATACAAAAGGTTTAATAGCAAATCAAAATTTTTCCTTTTACTTTCAACTAATAATTCTATTTTCGTCACAATATTTTGTACTACCGGACCCAATGGATGAACAACAACAAATAAAGCAAAGAATTATACAGTTAAGGACATCCCTTGATGACCACAATTATCAATACTATGTTCTTTCACAACCGGTCATCAGCGATTTTGAATACGATCAGCTGATGCAGGAATTGATGGAACTTGAGGAGAAATTCCCGGAATTTGCTGATCTGAATTCACCCTCACAGCGTGTAGGCAGTGATATCAACAAAGATTTTCAACAGGTAGTCCACAGGTATCCAATGCTGTCACTGGGAAATACTTATTCTCTCGGAGAGCTGAAAGATTTTGAGACAAGAAACAAGAAAATTGTTGACGCCCCCTACGAATACATCTGCGAGTTGAAATACGATGGATTATCCATTAGTCTTACTTACAGTAACGGACAACTTGTAAAAGCAATTACCAGGGGCGACGGAGACAAAGGAGATGATGTAACGGCTAACGTAAAAACAATAAGAAGCATTCCATTAACATTACGTGGCCACGATTTTCCTGCTGAATTTGAGATCAGGGGAGAAATTCTTCTTCCTCATGAAGGATTCCGGAAAATGAATGAAGAACGTATTGCCCGGGATGAGCCACCCTTTGCCAATCCGCGCAATGCAGCATCAGGTACTTTAAAAATGCAAAATTCGTTCCTGGTGGCAAAACGTCCGCTCGACTGCTTTTTCTATTCCATTACAGGTGATGCACTCCCCTTTCGGATGCATTTTGAGAATCTCATGAAAGCAAAAGAATGGAGATTTAAGATCACACAACACATGAGAAAATGTCTGTCTATCGATGAAGTTGTGGATTATGTAACAGAGTGGGATGCCAAGAGAAAAAATTTGCCTTTTGATATTGATGGAATTGTTGTGAAGATAAATTCTCTGGACCAACAAGACGAACTTGGTAATACGGCAAAATCGCCACGCTGGGCTACTGCATACAAATTCAAAGCCGAACAGGCATTGACCCGTTTGCTCTCGGTCGATTTCCAGGTAGGACGAACAGGTGTAATCACACCAGTAGCTAATCTCGAACCCCGAAAGCTCGCTGGAACAACAGTTCAAAGAGCTTCATTACACAATGCAGATCAAATAATATTACTCGATATTAGACTTGGTGATTTAGTTTATATTGAGAAAGGTGGAGAAATCATTCCCAAAGTAGTTGGAGTAGATAAAAGTCAAAGAAATCCGAATTCAAAACCATTTGAATATATCACTCATTGTCCGGAATGTAATACAAAACTGATAAGAATTAAGGGAGAGGCAAAACGTTATTGTCCAAATGAACGTGGTTGTCCTCCTCAAATAAAAGGCAAACTGATTCACTTTGTCTCACGAAAAGCAATGGATATTGATGGTATTGGAGAGGAGACAGTATCCCTTCTATTAGAAAAGAAAATGATTTCCAATAGTGCAGACTTCTACAATCTGATAAATATTTCATCTAGTTTAATTGGTCTTGAAAACATCAATATTCCAGAAAATGAACTTCTTATTAATCCTAAAATACCCCTTGAAAAAGTAATATTTGCTTTTGAAATTGGCTACAAGAATATTTCATTGAAAAATGCTAAAATATTTATAGATAAATTTAAAACAATAAAGAGTTATCTAAATGCATCCAATACTGAATTAGTTGAAATAGAAGAATTAAATCTACTTAACAAGGAAAAAACACTGGAGGAGATTATAAACTACAAAATGGACCTCTTTGTTAGTAATCTACTAAAGATTTTAGAACCTGAACTCGAAAATGAAGATGGCATAAACCTTAATACAATTATTCAATGTTTTGACATTCCAAAATTAACCAATGAGAGTTTATTTAAATTAACAACGCATTATGATTATATATATTTAATTGCAAACGCATCAGTTGATGATCTATTAAAGATTGGAATTGATGAAGCTGTGGTTAGTAGTATTATTACAACATTAAATATTGATGCAAACAAAAAAAAGATTGATAAATTAAATACTTTAACGAAAACTGTTTTACAAAAACAATCAGTTACCAAACTCATTCAAGGAATTGAAAAATCAAAAGCTATGCCTTTTGAAAGAGTTTTATTTGCGATTGGTATAAAAGGTATTGGCGATACAGTTGCAAAAGATATTGTAAAATTTGTAAAAAATATTGATAATATAATTCAAGCTTCAAATCCAAAAATTCTAACTATAATAAAGCATGAACTCTATAAATATTTCCCAGGTGAGACTAAATTAAAAACAAATACCTTTAACCTTAAACGTGATATTATTAGTGCAAAAACATTATCTGACACTTTAATTTCTTTCTCAAATCTCTATCAATTCAAAAAATTGTCAGATGCATTTTTAAAAAATTACGGTATAGAAAATACACTAAATTCAATTCTTAATAATTCAGATTCAAAAGCATCTGTAAGGTCTATAATAAAACAAATAATTCCTGAAGCTATTTTTCATTATGAAAAAATACCTGGAATTGATTATAAAGTTCTATCTAATTTAATTGCTTATTTCGAAGACGATAAAAACATTCAACTAGTTAATAAACTTAGAAGTGCAGGATTAAGATTTGAACAAGAAGAAAATATTTCATTACAGATTTCGAATAAATTGGAAGGTAAATCAATCATAATTTCCGGTACTTTTAAACATCACTCCAGAGATAAATACAAATCACTAATTGAACAGCATGGTGGTAAAATGATATCTACAATATCTTCTAAAACCTCTTTCTTACTTGCTGGAGAAAATATAGGTCCATCAAAATTAGAAAAAGTCAATTTATTGAATATCAAAATCATGTATGAAGAAGAATTCCTTCTTTTAATTGGATAAAGCACCATGTTATTGTAATTACTAAATTCAAAAAAGTGAATAAAATTCTACTTAAAAATCCCTTGGCACAAAAACTACTAGAACATAAAAAGGTTATTATTAATGGGATTGAAATTAATTTATGGACAGGTCATTCTCATAATAGTGTGAGAATCCAAGAAAGCTGGAATCAAATTAAATCTTATACATCTTTAAATGAGCAAACTGATGGAAGTAATGGTGATATCGTAATCACTGGTGTGATGCAAATTCCAAGAAACGAAATAGCCGAGTATGCAATAAAGCTAGGTTTCAAAGTTCATACTAATGTTTCGCATAATACAGATTATCTTTTAATTGGATCGGAAAATGTTTCTCCTTCCAAATTGGCAGATGTTATAAGATTGAATGAAAATGGAGCAAACATTCAAATACTTGATGAAGTATCATTTCTACAAGTTGTCTCAGATAATTATGATATTATTGAAAGTATCAATCTCGAAGACATCAACATTAATGATGAGGATTTTCACATAGAAAAGAAAAAAAAGAAATCAGCTTCAAAAAAAATAAAAAAAAGAACAACTTCTAAAAAACAAATTATTTCAACAGCTCTTTCTGGCAAGTCGTTAATCATTTCAGGTGTCTTTAACAAGCATTCGCGCGAAGAGATCAAAGAATTGATTGAGCAACATGGAGGCAAGAATGTTAGCTCTATATCAGCCAAAACAGATTATCTGGTTGCAGGTGAAAAGATCGGACCGGGCAAACGTGAAAAAGCTCAGAAATTGAACATTCCAATTATTTCTGAAGATGAATTTTTGACTCTGATAGGCAACCAATAACATTTATCCAAATGTAAAAAATTCCATTTTCAGATAAGCCTGTCTACTATTCTGAAGTGTTTTATTACTGGATTATCCAAGGTTTTTTTTTAAACTTGCAGCATGAAATGGATTGAAAATACCAAAGCTTACTTCGGAAGACGTGCTATCCGGTCTTATCTTCGCAAGAACAAGCGACAGGTAAAGGCCTGCAGCATCTACCAGGCGAAATCCATTGGTGTTCTATTCAATGCTACCCATCAGGTAAGTTTTGATATTGTAAAGGAGATGGCAAAAAATTTATCCGACAGGAAAAAAAAGATTGAGGTGCTGGGTTATGTTGACAGCAAAAACCTGATCGATCACTACCTTTACCGGAAAGGCTTTGATTTTTTCACGCAGAAGCAATTGAACTGGTATTATAAGCCTGTTGAGGAGACCGTGAATTCATTTATAGAAAAAAAATTTGATATTCTGATCAACTTAAGTCTGGATGAGCCCTACCCTATTCAATATATTGTTGCATTATCGAAGGCCAAATTCAAAACAGGAAAATATTCAGATGGAAATGAATACCTTGACTTAATGATTGATATGGAAAAGGAAAAAGAGGCTATTAAGAACCTAAAGAAGGAAATTAAAGGGGAAACCAGAGAAGAGCGACTCCGAAACAAAGAAATGGAGAAAATTATACAAGTTAAAGTACAGACTGAGATCCAACTGAATTTTTTAGTTGATCAATTGTTACATTACCTTTCTTTAATCAAAAACTAGTGGTATGGCAAAAGAATTCACCGGAACCGGAGTAGCACTTGTTACCCCATTTCATTCAGACAAATCAATTGATTTTCAATCTCTTGAAGAGCTTGTAAATCATGTGATTGATGGTGGCGTCGATTACATTGTTGCCCTGGGCACAACAGGGGAAAATGCAACTCTTTCCAGGGAGGAAAAAAAACAAGTTATTGAAAACGTAATAAAAATCAACAACAAGCGGATTCCTGTTGTAGCAGGCATAGGAAGCAACAATACCATGGAAGTCATACAGACTATTCAATCAACAGATTTTAAGGGTATTGATGCAATTCTTTCTGTAGTACCTTATTACAATAAGCCAACTCAAAAGGGATTATACGAACATTTTTCGGCCATTGCCAAAGCTTGTCCTGTGCCGGTAATATTATACAATGTGCCCGGAAGAACTTCATCGAATCTGGGTGCTGAAACTGTAATTCAGCTCGCTTCCAATCACAAGAACATTGTTGCCGTAAAAGAAGCCTCCGGCAATTTTAACCAGATCATGAAAATCATCCTGGATAAGCCATCGCATTTTCATGTTATCTCAGGTGATGATGCTGCAACTCTCCCAATGATACAACTTGGCAGTTCCGGGGTAATTTCTGTTGTGGCGAATTCGCATCCCAAATATTTTTCAAATATGGTACATCATGCGCTGAAAAAAGAATACGATGTTGCCAATACCCTTCATTTCCAGCTCCTGGATTATTTTGATGCATTGTTTGAGGAAGGCAATCCGGCCGGAATTAAGACTGCACTTGAGATTATGGAATTGTGCAACAGAGATGTGCGTTTGCCGCTGGTAAATGCCAGTGACACACTTAGCGGGAAGATAAAAAAGATTCTTAATGATATTTGACAGGCTCAGTTACTGACTTAACCTGCATTATTCATAAAAATGAATGAATTTTAATTATTTATTTGTGATAC
>CAYQDZ010000126.1:0-9235 GCA_964416375.1 uncultured Bacteroidales bacterium | reverse complement strand
TCTTCTCACACTCCCACCTTCTCCTTTTCCCATCTTCTCACACTCCCACCTTCTCCTTTTCCCATCTTCTCCTTTTCCCACCTTCTCCTTTTCCCATCTTCTCACTCTCTCGTCTTCTCACACTCCCACCTTCTCCTTTTCCCATCTTCTCACTCTCTCGTCTTCTCACACTCCCACCTTCTCCTTTTCCCATCTTCTCACACTCCCATCTTCTCACACTCTCGCTTCAAAATCCCCAGTTAACACCGATAGAAAATGTGGTCGTCTCCTCCCGGTAATATTCAGCAGTGTATTTTTCCACATCGCCGGTCACATTGCGGTACCTGATTTCTCCAAACACAAAGACATCGTTTATGACCTGGTAACTGACTGAAAAAGAAAATTCATTGTTTTCCCATTCCACAGAATCGAGGAAATAATTGACCACTTCCTGCCTGTCGGTACCCAATTCGGAATGGTCGGGGCCATGCCTGGCAATATGATAAGCGGCTTTCAGATCGAGGCCGCGAATAGGTTTAAATAAAAGCTCTGCATAATAACTTCTGGAATTGTCCTGCAGGTAATGCCCCATATTGTAAAAATTCGATTCGTAGGTTGTGGTGGGTGTGATGTGTTTGTAAACCAGCGGATAACTCTCAAAATATTCAAAAGTAATGGCTGTATTGGGGATCAGACCGGACAATCGAAATCCGGTATTCAGGCTGTAATAGCCCATACGGCCCTGTTCTTTTAGGCGATTAAAGGAGATATCATCGTAATACATGCTGGCATACAGGTGAAGATGCCTGATTTGGCGTGAACTGATGTCAAAGAAGAACTGCGAATTTTGACCGGTATAATTGCTCTGGTAATCGCTTAAGGTATGATCCGTCGATTTGTAAAACATTACAGGAATCAGGTAGGCAGGATGAACATTGTCGGCACTGTAAACAACCGAATTTCCAATAGAAGCATAAAGGCCTTTCAGGGCTTTGAATGTAAAGAAGTTGGCCGCCATGTATTTGTTGTAAAACACCTCACGTGTATTTGTACCATAAGCATTGGTGATGCTATAGCTGCGCAGGCTGTCAACCACACCCGATACCAGCCAGCCATGAAAATAATTGAATTCGAACCAGTCAGCAGGTTTCAGGTATAATTTTATCTGTGTAATTGAGGGGGCTTTTCCGGAGATGATGGATGGGTAATGGTAATTGTTTCCCCATTCCATGTGATCTTTTACCAGTCCGAAACTGCCCCATTTCCATGAGAGAGTGATACCTCCACGCATCTCGCTGTAATCGTGACTGGCGCCCTTATAAATTGCTCCGGGACGGGTGTTCAAGTATTCAGGGGCGGAAAGAATTTTATCCTCGTGGTTATCACGCAAACTGGCATACACCCCCAGGTGTTTTCCGGCATAGGCAAATATCTCGGCGCCGTTCCATCTGTGGTAATTCGAGGCGTTCTCGTTGCTCCAGTATTGAATACCTAAAATGGGGTTGAGGGAAAAGGTAAAAACCGAATCCTTGTAGTACAGAATGTCAATCCGTTTTTTAAAGTTCTTATCAGATTTTAGTTCTTTGTTGTAATCTTTCAAATAAAACTCCAGTTCTTTATGTTGTCTTTTATTCAGTTGCTCAGATTGTTCAGAGATTTCTTCCAGCTTTTTTGCAATGAATATGCGGGTGAATGGTTTTACCACTGAGTTTAGCTCAATGATCTTTTCATTGGCCATTTCATCCAGGAAGGTGTAGATGCTTTTGTTGGAAATATGCTGGTATACATCCTGGGCTGGTATTGATGAATGCACAATATGTATCAAAAAGAAGACAATTAGGAATTTTTGTTTCATCAAAAAACGAATTGTTTAATATAAATAGATTTATATATGGTATAAAATCGGAAGAAATTTATGATATGTATTTTTTACCTAATCTGTAATTTATAGCATCTTTCAAACTTGGAATGGTATTGTATGTGGCCAGTGAATCATCATTTTTAAGATACCTTTTATCTCCTTTCTCAAGCTTGTCAAGTGCTGTAAGCATGGCATTGTATGCAACTTCGTAATTTTTTTTCACAATTTTACGTATGGAATCCTTTGGAGTGACGTTAAATTGTTCCTGGTGTATTATATTACCGGAATCAATTTTTTCAGTTAGAAAGTGAATACTTACGCCAGTTTCTCTTTCTTTTTTAAATTTTATCCAAAATGGGGTTAGTCTTCCTCTATTTTTTGGAAGTAGGGCATTGTGCCTGTTTATTACACCGATTTTTGGAATTGATAATAAGTCTTTTTTAATGATGTTCTGGCTTTGATTAATAATTACATCAGGCTGGAGTTGTTCTAAAGATTTTAAAAAAACAGGATCATTAGGATTTTGAATAGTAAAAGTAGGGATATTTAGTTTGTTAGCTATAGCAATAATGGAAGGGGATTGTAATGCTTTTATATAAAATGATATTTTGCACATTATAAAATAATGGACGGTTTTAATTAAATTTTCGAAATAGGAAAAAGGGCCTAGAATAATCAATAGAGTAATTAAGTATTCAAATTTTGATTTGTGCTTTTGCACACTGATGCGATTACCTTTTTTAACTATTGCTACTCCACAAATGTCTTTTTCCTTTGCTAATAGTATTTTTTTGAGGAATGGAATTGTATACAAAGGATCTTCCATTGTAATAATAAAGATCTTCATTTTACCAGGCCCTTTATTTTACAATATTCACTCATAGTAACAAACTGATAATTGTGCCTGACAAAAAATTTTATTTGCGAATCATAGAATTTAAGAGCACCGGGCCCCAGGTTTTTGGTTTTTAGTTTATGGCGTAAAACATCTGCCAGATAATACTTAATGATGCTTTTTGTTCTTTGAGGAATTTTGCTTAACTGGTCATCGTTTTCATCGATAAATTCTGTTGGGTGCAAATACGAGACTATAGGTATATTTCTCATTTTCGACTCTATCAAAAGGAACCTGCGAAGTACCGAATTGATATTTGGAAATACGCGCATGGTGCTACCTACCAGGGGCAATAAAAAAGAAGATAACGGAACTTCTGTGAGTTCACTCTTGCCTCTTAAAGCCAGGTTATCCGGTTTAGGATGGTAGGGTTTCCGTGGGGAAAATATTCGTTGAAATTTGTTAAAACTCCCGAAGGAGAGAAATAGATCCAGCCTTTGAGGAGAGATGGAACTATCAATTTTGAATCCTGCCTCGGCCAGGGCAATAGGAGTGTATTTATTTACTCTTAAAGCTGGTGCGCGAAAGCAAATTACTTCTTTTCCGGAGATGTCCTCCAGGATTTTTTTCGCTTCCTGTAAATGAGCTATTTGTTCTTCCAGACTTAATCTGTCATAAGCTTTATCCACATCATGAACCAGTCCGTGGCAACCTACTTCATGGCCATCTTTCAGTACCATTTTAACAATATCAGGTACTAATTTTGCAATGCGACCGGTATAGAAAAAGGTTGATTTAACCTTGTATTTTCGGTACAGGTCAAGAATTATCGGCATGGCTTCCTTATAAACCTTAATACCGGTTTGATCCCGAAGCGTATTCAACCGGATTGAATGGGTTTCCACATCGTTTGACAAAAGGCAATAGTGTTTTTTTATACTTGTATCCAAATTATCCATTATCAAATTTTTAGGATCGGGAGGATTTTCGGGAGAATAGTAATTCTGCAGCAAAAAGTCGTGTAAAGTGAAAAACCGCATAGACGTTTCGTCTAAAATAGCGTTTCGGGTTTTGGATGATTCGATAAACCCAGCGAAGTGCCAGTTTTTTGATCCATTCGGGACTGAATTTCAGTTTGCCCGATAAATAATCAAAAACGCCTCCCACACCAATCATGATAGAATTATCAAGATACTGAAGATAATGTGCCATAAAGTAATCCTGTTTGGGGCTATTGAATCCCACCCAGATAATATTGGGCTTCAGCTGATTGATGCCCCGGATATCAGCCTGCAATTTTTCATTGTTTTCAATCTGATCCAGTTCAACCCAGGGAGGGGCTTTATAACCTACCACATTGGCCAGCGGAAATTCAGAGGTAATCCGTTCCCGGATTTTGTAAAGTTCTTCTTCAGTGGAACCATAGAAAAAATGGCTGATTTCTGTTGCAAGAAGTTGCTGAATGAGTTTGTAGCCCGAAACAGAACTCATGGATTTTATTCCTTTGAATCTTGCATATAGTGCTATAGGTTGCCCGTCAGGGAGTGAAAGAAGACTATTATTAAGTATTTGCTGAAGCTTTTTATTCTTATTGGCTGATACTATTACAAAGGCATCAGGCAAGCAAATGTATCCTTTATTCGATTCAACTAAAGAATAAACCTGTTTTGGAGTTTCTGTACTGTTGGTAATTGAAATTTGTGTACCAAATATTGAAATGTGGGAAGCGTAATTCATATAAAAATGCTCAATTTTTCAGTATCCATCTGCAGTCCATTTCCCAAGCATCCTCAGGGATCTTTTCAAATCTATTGTCTTTAAGCACTCCCCAACCTTTTGAGATTAATCTATAATTAGCGTCTAATAATTCAGAAAACCCTGTTTCGGAATTATCCGGAAGATCGCTATAAACATTACCAATTCCATCTTTTGTTACTTCGCAGGTTATTCTGCCGATTTGTTTTTGATCTATCTTGGGCTCTAATGTTTTAAGTACCTCCAGATCCATTCCCTGAATATCACTAACATACTCATCGATGAATTGGATGTTATTCTTATTACAGAAAGTGTTCAGGTTGATACATGGAACGGTTATGGATTCGACCATTTCAATCTTTTCCCCCTTGTATTTTTGTTGCCAGTTTTTATTGAAACTTCCAATGGAGGAAGATGCTCCTTCATTATTACTGCTGATGTTGAAGGTTATTTCCCCATCGTACTGAGCAACCGCAATATTATGTAATTTAATATTCGGGTTGTTTTTATATTTTTTTTCCAGTTTATTAAATCGTTCCGGTAAAGCTTCAAATCCATAACAGGTTTCAAATCCTCTAAACATCAAGCTGAAAACACCACCGGGCTCCATTCCTATAAAAAAAAGAATACCCTTCTTTTTTCTGAAAGTATGATAGAGCATCAATGAAAAAAATCTCCAGGCTTTTAATGGATTTTTTAATCCTTTGAATATTCTTTGAATCATAGGCCTTCTATTAAACCAAAACATAAGAGACTTTCATTTCAGAATACTTTCGAAATTATTATTTAAAATTCATTTTGCAGCAATTTTTAAAATTGAAGTTAGATCATCTCGAAGTTTAGAGACTGAATAACTTGAAACATCAGGAGGATTTTTTCTTAATGTCAGGTTATTCAGTAATAATACCTCCATTTGTTCAGCAAAAATAATGCTATCTCTTATTTCAATAACTTGGCCAACATCTTTTGTGACAATCTCTTTTGCACTACTAAAATTAGTTGTGCAGATAGGAACTCCACATGCTTTTGCCTCAACCAACGAAGTTGCCCAACCTTCCATAATTGAGCCCATAATAAAAATGTCTGCTATGTTTAAATATTTAGCTATTTCTTCTGGAGCTTTAAATCCCACCAAATCAACATAATCATTCAAATATTTTTGTGAAATATAGTCCTTAAGATCGTTAATTAAATTACCATCACCAATGATAATAAACCGGCTTTTTGGAAATTTTTTATGGAATATCCCAAAAGCATCTATTAAGAACTTTTGATTTTTTGCCCAATGTAATCTTCCTGTTGTAATTACAGTAATTTCTTTTTCTGAAATATTTAATTCTTTGCGGTAATTGTTATTATGATGAACATGAAAAACATCCGTATCAATTCTAGTTGTAAATTGTGTAATACTTATATCAGTAGCAAATTTCTTTGCTTTCTTTAAGGTTAAATCGATAGATTTTTTATCAGCAGCTGCTAAAATAGTATTAGCGGTTTTTAGCGTAGGATAAAAAATCCCCTCCCAAATATTTTTCATTAATCGGCCATACCATCTTCTACTTAATTCAAGTGGGTTACTCATACCTGGAAAATAATAGCACAAATTCAAAATGTTCCATTTATGAATAGCAAGCATTACTTCAGGCGCTCTGCAAATACAATAATTAAACTCTATACTGAGAATCTTTTTTTTAGATAATTTCAGGTAGAACCAAGATGTTAATCTTCTGGGGATAAAAGGTTTCCCAGGCTTGATTTTTACTCTGTGAGTTGCAAAATAATCAAATACAATACCATCGATATTTTTTTTAATCCATTGCCGGATCGGTATTTCATCAGTAGCAATGCCAACTAAAGCTAAGTTGTTTCCAAAAGCTTTAATTGCTTGTCTGGCAAAAGTTAATTGACCACCTATTGGGAAATCAATATAATTACAAGATTCAATGTAGAGAATTGTCATAGAGCATACTCTCAATTATTACTATGCGGTATCTTTTGAACACTTAATAAATATCCCTTAAAGAATAATGGTTCCAAAATTTTTCTATAAAATCGTTTGAAAATTATTGAAGTATAAAATTTGATAACTATTCTTCTTTTTTTCATTAATTTTTTTAGACTCGTATCCTCCAGTGTAGTATGAAATTTTAGCTTAAATTGATACTTAAATTTTTCCAAATAGTAATTATATAATTCTATATCAAGTTTATTGTTATTTAAGATATGTTCTTTTTCATTGCTTGAAAGTTCACTGAATCTAAGTATGGGTTTTGAAGTATCATTTTTCAGAATGTTCCGTTTTTTATAATAGAGATTCAAATTAACCCCATATTCTCTTTCTAATAGTAATAGGGACTGGTCAAAGTATTCTGTAAAACCAATAAAATGCATATGTTTGCCGATTATTTTTTTTGCCAAATTAAGATCTTCTTTACCAGCTATTTTCACTGTTTGAAAATTTCGCATTCCGGAGTTTTCCAAAAATTCATTTAATTTCCAATTTATATTCATTACAACTCTTTGGTAGTTTAAATGTGACATATATCTTGCTATGGGATCTCTAAGAAAGGTAAATTGCAAAATATCCCTATTGGTTGCTTTTTCATATTCAGCAAAGGGTCGGATATTATGACCAGATACTCCCTGCACAAAGGGGAAAAGCTTCAATGCTTTTCTAAGATATTTTAATTGGAATATTGTATTCGTACTATTAGTGAAATTGCGAGGTCTGGGATATAAAAAAAACGGGAAGTTATTGCCCATTATAAAATTCAAAGTTGTACCAGCACATTTTTCGATGTGTACATATACTATCAAGGGGATATTAGATTTATTATTGAATAAAAATGATTTTTTAATTAACACCATTAGAATATAAATGCTTCTTCATTGATTATTTAATATTTCATGTAAAAATTTTGACAATTTTTCAGTATAGTTAGCATAATGGAAAAATTTATTGGCTGTTTCTTTTGCGGAAGTTCCAATCTGGAATGCAAGTTTTTCATCCTTTGAAAGCCTGATAATTTGATGAGCAAGATTTGCCGCGTCATTTACTTTGTAAAACAGACAATTCTTTTCGTGCTGTAAATAAATACCCATATCTCCAATATTGCAAGTGATAACAGGTTTTCCTGCAAACATAAATTGGGCAATTTTCGTTGAGAACCTGTGGGTTGATTTTTGATCTTGCCATAAGGGCACAATACATACCTCAGAATTATGCAAATATTCTTTCAGGTTGGTATCATCAAGATAGCCGGTTAAAATTATATTTGACAGGGGAAATTGATACTTTTTAGCATGTTCTTGAATCCTTTTCAATGATTTGTTTGAATAACGGCCTATAATAGTGAACCTAATATTTTTATTATTTTTATATATTTTGGATAATGCTTCAATGATAAATAACACATCTTTTATATAGCCATCTACCTGCCCAAGCCATAAAATAAATTTGTCGGCATTTTTATTAATAATTGAGGGGTATTCATTTTTATCATCTAATATGGGGATTACAATTTTCTTTAATTTCCTTCCCCCTTTCAATTTATCAATAGATTCTTTAATAACATTTGAAATGATTATAGCGCCGTCAGAAAGTCGGATCATAGGATTTTTTAAGATCCATTGTCGATATGGTTTTTTCTTTTTTGTAAAGCTCCACTCATTTATTTCCTGTACAACCTTCAGTCCCCGAAATTTTGCGAACAGTAATAACAACAGGTTAAACATACTGCCATGAGAATACAAATAGATAATAGTCGATTTTTTATTCAGGTAAAGTATTTTAATGATCGCATTTAATGCTCCGATAAAATAAAAAACTTGTTTTAATACAATATTTTGGATCTGGTTACTGAAAATATTTAAGTAGAAGTATTTGATTCCATCAATTTTACCTTTCCTGTACTTATTAAGTTTTTGATTGTTAAAGAATAAAACATACAATTTAAACTCAATCTTCTCTTTCTGTAGTGCCTTGGCAATCATTTTTATCCTTCTTACGGTTGCTTCACCATAAGGGAATCCTGTTCTATTCGTAAAAAGTGCTACTTTCACTTTCCCAGATCTGTAATTATTTTGCAGGGATTTCCTGCAGCAATGGCATTTTGGGGAATATCTTTTGTAACAACACTGCCTGCACCAATAATTGAATTTTCACCGACATTAACTCCTTTTAATACTTTCACTCCTTCTCCCAGCCAAACAGTATCTTCAATAATAATAGCTTTTGGAATACCTGATCGTGGATCTTTTAAGTGCCAATTGGAATCGGTAATAAGTGTATTTGCTCCACATTTAACATCTTTGCCGATCGAAATACTCTGAAATGCCCCAATAACTGTTCCGCTCAAACCACAATTATTTCCAATAATAATCTTGGCAAATGGTAAATGTGTAGCTATTATACAAGGACGATTTATGCCTATAAGATTTGAAGATGATTTAGAAAGAAAAGAACAGTTAGTCCCAATTATTATGCTAGTTTTTGGCTTACGTACAAATTTTGTTAATCCAATAAAAGAACTTTTTTTATCAATTTTAATGCCAAATAATAAAGATATTGTTCTACAATAAAAAGTATAGATAAGCTTAGATAAAATACTTCTAATTAGTCGAACGTGAAAAACCCCGTATTTTTCATGAGATAAAATCCAAGGAATATTTATTGCCTTGAAAGAGTATCCAAAATTTGACATAGATATTAAGTGCTTCAGCTTTTAATCGCTGAAGCATTTTCCTTATATTAAACCCCGTAGCAACCAATATGGTGTTTATCTTATCACCCTGTTTATCCAGTA
>CAYQDZ010000125.1:0-9238 GCA_964416375.1 uncultured Bacteroidales bacterium | reverse complement strand
TCTCATAAACTGTCCGTTCCGCCTGCCATACCCTTTAATAAAAGCATCTTTATACGCATCGGGAGGGTTTTTCCATGTATTGTCATTCCAAATATACCAGTTTGTGTATTTGTTGGTATCCTGTTTGGCTGATTCAATAAACCAGGGATGCTCAATGGATGTATAACTCACCACATAATCAAAAATAACGCGTAAACCCCGTTTGTGTGCTTCTTCAAATAAATGTCTGGCATCTTCATTGGTTCCGTATCGCGGAGCCACCTTATAATAGTCGGAAATATCATAACCAGCATCATGAAATGGGGATTCGAAAAAAGGATTAAGCCATATGGCATCCACTCCCAGGCTCTTAACATAATCTAATTTCTCGATAATACCTTTCAAATCGCCAATACCATTACCATCGGTATCATAAAACGTTTGAGGATATATTTGATAAAACACTGCATTGTGAACCCATTCGGGGCAATTCGGAATGATATAATTCCCGCTTACATGGATTGTGTTATCATGAATAACAGGTTGTGATTGAAGCAAACCTGTGTGTGATAAAATGAAGATGGAGAGAATAAGTGATAAGAAAGTTCTTTTCATGTCAGATTTAATGATTGTTTATTTGAAGTGCTAAATATACAACTTGTTTTGTAAATTTTTGGATTCCAGTGACTGCACTAAGGATCAAACTTTGGTATTATTTGTTAGAGAATAGTATGTTATTTGTTTTTGATGGAGTTATTTGTAATGTATTAAATGGATAACTTATCAGGTCATTATGTGGGGAAGATCCTCAGCTTTCCTGAAAGCAATAATCGAGTATACTGTTTACATGGATTTCTGCTGTATTGATGTATTTAACAGCTGGATGTTCCTTGTTAAAGATCAGGGGCAATTCCGTACAGGCAAGCATGAGTGAGTCGATGCCATCTTTTTCTATCAAGGCTTCTGCAATACTGATAAATCTTTTTTTTGTACTGTCATTCACAATGCCTCGGGCCAGTTCAGAGAATATTTTTTCATGCATAAAGTCCTGGTCATTGTTTTCAGGAACAAATGTTTCCAAACCGTGTTGCCTAAAACACGCGGGATAAAAATCAGCTTTCATGGTAAACCCCGTTCCCAGCAAACCGATTTTTTTGTTTGTGCTTACCCTTTCCGCATATCTTGCGCTTTCTTCTACAATGCTGATCATCGGAACATTTGCTTTGCTACTGACCTGGTCAAAAACAATATGTGGAGTGTTGGAAGCAATGGATACAAAATCAGCCCCGGCTTTTACCAGCGAATCTACTGCATGGGACAACAGATTAGCCAGAGAGTTCAGATCATCCTTTTCCTGGAATGCCTTGCATTCTGACATATTCACACTGTATATAATGATTTCAGGGTATTGACCCTTTGATTTTTTCAGGAACTTATTTTCGAGTTCCGAATAATACAGTTTTGTGGATTCGGGTCCTAAACCTCCTATTAGTCCTATTTTTCTCATCGGGGTGTAGTTTTTTTGGATGTTCATTAATGTAAACCGGAAACACAGAGCTGGTAAAAACGCAATCGTTATTTAAAACAAAATAACGAAAAACTATTCAGTTTCAGTTTGATATGGACTGAATTTTTAAGCTTTTTTATTAAGGCTGTATACATAAATTTTCGTGCTAAAAATTCATTTTTCCAAAGCTGTTTTATTCCCAAAATGAATTTGGAAATTTATCCATAAAAAAAGAATTTCTGATTCCTACAAATAAAATATTAACTCTATATTTAGACCCTATTTAGACAATTTGACAGAAGACACAAACGGTTTGACAGAATCTTTCACACCATCATGCAATGTTCTTGTAAGGCATAAAATGGAGATTGGATTTGTTTGGGCCGTTAAAGGGATGGTTGAAGATTTCATAATGAAAACGTGGAATGGTTTTAAAATATGATTGAAATACTCACAAACTCAAATATCAATACAATGAAAAAAATTTTATTTATAGTTCTTGCTATGGTTCCTTCAATAGCAATAAATGCTCAGGACAAGCAGGAAGAAAAAAAAATCGGTATATACTTCTCAGGTTATGTGAAAAGCGATTTCTTTTACGATTCCAGACAAACCTATGCTGCCCGTGAAGGCCATTTTCTTTTCTGGCCGGATGCCAAAGACCCGGATGCAAATGAAGAAGATATCAATGCAAGAGGAAGCTTTAATTTTCTTTCAGTTCAATCCAGGCTAACCGGAAAAATTACAGGACCCGATGCTTTTGGAGCAAAAACTTCAGGTACCATTGAGGGTGACTTCTTTGCACAGGTAAACGATAACATAAATCTTTTCCGTTTGAGGCATGCCTTTATTAAATTCAACTGGAGCACAACAGAACTTTTAACCGGGCAATATTGGAATCCGTTGTTTGTTACCGATTGTTTTCCCGGTACAGTTTCTTTCAATACAGGAACTCCCTTGCAGTCTTTTGCCCGAAATCCTCAGATCAGGTTAACGCAGAGTTTCGGAGACTTTAAAGTTATCCTCGCAGCCTTATCGCAACGGGACTATGCCTCCAGGGGTGAACTGGGTGCTACTTCCGATTATTTGCGAAACAGCAGCAGTCCTGATATGCATTTGCAGGTACATTATTCTGTGAGCAATGATGAAGCGGGTACCGGATTCACCGCCGGTGCAGGAATGGCCTATAAAATAATAGTTCCCAGATTATCTTCTGATGTTATAGTAAATGATACGCTTATCTATACTTATAAAGTCGATGAAAAAGTTGGGGGACTCACTGCTATTGCATTTATGAAACTGAAACTGAAACCTGTTACCATTAAACTGCAGGGACGCTATGGCGAAAACATTGCAGACGTTCTTTCCATAAGCGGATTTGCCGTTAAGGAAGTGACCGATAATGTAACCGGGGAAAGATCATACACTCCTTTAAAGAACATCACGTTCTGGGGAGATATCCATACGAATGGAAAAAAAATACAAGTTGGTTTGTTTGGAGGATACATGAAAAATCTTGGCACAAAAGAAGCGATGTCTTCCACTACTAATCCGATATACGGTTTTGGATACAACATCGAATCTTTGTTCCGTATATCCCCAAGAGTACTATGGAATTACAATAAAGTAAGAATGGCATTGGAACTGGAGTTAACCGCAGCAAGTTTTGGCAGCGATCATGATGTAAATTATGTACCCTCAACTACTTCAACTGTAGTAAATCTGAGAACTTTATATAGTGTTTACTATTTCTTCTAATCAAACGAATTGCCTTTAAAATACCTTCAAATGACAGGAATTAAAATCATTCTATAGATCGTGAAATTTAAACATCGGGGAAATAACGAATTAAGGTTTCCTCAACTTCTTTCAGCCATAATTCTCTTTCTTCCTCGTTGCTGCTGATGACTACCGTAAACATTTTTCTGTAATAATTTTTAATGCCACACAAATAGAAGATGCAGTTTTTCCAGATGGTTTCCAATGGATCGAGAAAAATATTTTCTTCTCTTTCCGGACTGGTGTTCGATGTATTAAATACTATGCCTGCTTTTGCCTGTAATAGTCCTGCTGGTACTCCCTCCCCCTTGTCGCCCTCTTTAAATTCATAGGCGATTCCCGGTCTGAGTACCCTGTCAATCCATCCCTTCATTATTGCGGGGGGTTGTCCCCACCAGTTTGGATGAACAATTATAATTCCGTCACATTTGCTGATTTCATTGCAGTATTTATCAATGACGCTATCCGTCTTTCCATCTTGTGGGATCTCCTCTGCAGGAAGTATGGGGTTAAAGTTTTCCTTATACAGGTCGTGAAATTTCACTGTATGTCCCAATTCTTTCAAAAACCTGGCAGCGGATTTTGCAATGGCATGATTGAAACTGGCTGATATAGGATGTGCAAGTATTATCGAAATATTCATAGACAAAAAAATAAAACCCCACAGGAGCTTTAAGTTATGGCATATTTTAAAAAGAAATTTGATTTTTACGGCAAAGTTTTACCCAGAATATAATCTTCAAGTTGTTTTATGGTATGGCTTTGACTTTGTATGATCTTGTTTACGATATCGCCGATGGATACAATACCAACAAGTTTTTCATTTTCAAGTACAGGAAGATGTCTTACACGGTGGTCGGTCATTAACTGCATGCATTCGTTGGTCGTTGCAGTAGGTTTTACATAAAAAATTCTTTCGGAAAGCAATTCACCAACAGTAGATTCTTTTGATGATTTTCCCTTAAGAATTATTTTTCTGGCGTAATCACGCTCTGAAAAAACACCTACAATTTTTTCTTGGTTCATGACCAACAGTGCTCCGATATTTTTTCCGGCCATCTTCTTTAAAGCCTCATAAACAGTAGCTTCCGGAGCAATGGTATGAATTTCGTAGCCCTTTTCTTTTAATATGTCCTTGACTGAATACATGGTATAGAGTTTTAAAATTTATTTTACATATTTTGTTTGAATAGAATTGTTGTAAGATAGTAAAATTAGCTTTTTCATCAAAGAACTTAGCTGAGAATAATCAGGAGTAAATTGTATTTAATGCGACTTTTTCATTTCTGCAAGATGGTATTTTTTTTAAATTTCAGATGAAAACAAACTCGTTTGATATAAGACTCTCTAAAAAGCCCATTTTATTGTCATTCTGAGCGTAGTCGAAGAATTTATCTTATTGATATTCAACACATTTCGACTACGCTCAATGTGACAATTAATATATACATTACCTTTTTAGACAGCCTCCTATATCTAAGATCATAATTTATAATATTACCTCGAGGTTAAACAATAAAGAGTACAGAATTTGTATCCTTATCAAATGTAAACCTATTTCAGGAAAAGACATCCACCCCCTTTAATTCCCCCGCCAGCGGGGGATAGTGTGTTAATTGAAGGAAGGTGAGTAAAGTTAATGTTTGTGCAAGCTGATTATCAATTCGTACAATCGAACACCATTGCGGTTGCACTTCCAGGCTCTTCTCTTGGTTTGGGAGAAGCTTTTGCGCCTGCACGCAAGTTACTCGATGCAGGAGCCAGTCTGGCGATGGGCAGCGACTGGAATCCCGGATCGGCGCCCATGGGCGATTTGCTTGTGCAGGCTTCCATTCTGGGCGTGTACGAAAAGCTGAGTGTTGCAGAAATACTGGCAGCAATTACTTTTCGTTCGGCTGCAGCACTGAATTTCCATGATCGCGGAACTCTGGATACAGGAAAATTGGCCGATTTTATTGCATTTCCTGTGCACGACTACCGGGAAATAATCTACAACCAGGGAAGGATTAAACCTTCCAGGGTCTGGAAAAGAGGACATTTGGCATACAAACATTCCGTAATCTGATACCATGTACAAACCTCCTTCAAATACGATCTGGAAAGGAAGAGTTGATGCTTCGGAAGGAAATATGGATCTGCACTGGCATCAGGCGATCCATTTGGTTGATCTGTTGTCCACAGCACTGGCGAAACTGAAAAAGCATCAGAAAGGAGTGGCATTGCTTGGTTTCCGGTGCGATGAAGGAGTAAAACGAAATCAGGGCAGGACAGGAGCGTTTGATGGTCCGGTTGTGATCCGGAAAGCCTGTGCAAATTTTGCCTGGCATGTTGAGGAATCTTCTCTGGTACTGGTTGATGGCGGCGATGTGGAGTGCCATGACGGGATGCTGGAAGAAGCACAGGATGAACTTGCTGCTTACCTGGTGTTTTCTATTCTTAACAATATCCAGTGAACTATTTTTTAATAATCTTGAAAGTTTTTAATGCTTCTTTATCCGAAGAAACCTCAATAAAATAAACCGAGGAGATCAGGTAAACAATCTCGATAGTTGTTTCAACACTTACGATCGGGTTGGCTTCCAGAATACGACCATCCAGATCAGTAAGTCTGTAACCGAGACCATCAAATTCATCGATATTCAGGATAATGCTTTCTTCAGTAGGCTCTAACCATGCAGAGAGTGCAAAATTTAATCCTTCTTTGTCCTGAATTGTTACTAATTCCAGTCCGTAGCTATGCGGCTCCACAATCGATGAGGAGGATGCATTGTCTGTTTTCTCTATTGCAGTTCCTTCATTATTAAAAGCAATAGCAATAGCATTGTCATCGATACCTGTGCTGTCTGAAATAAACACTTCGTCTTGTGCATAGATTATTCCGGTGATCGCACACAGGAATAACAACAGTTTTGTTTTCTTTTTCATACAAGTTGGTTTTAACGACTTAAACCTAGCCTGCATTATTCATGTGTCAAGTTTGGGGCAGATGCGAGGCGTCGGAAGCTGAAGCCGTAATAGCTTACTGTGAGGCTTTCGCAACGAAGCAGATGCCCTAAAATTGGTGTACTTTGTAAAAATGGATGAATTTTTTTTTATCTATGTTCTATCATAAAATACTGTATCACAAATAAATAATTAAAATTCATTCATTTTTATGAATAATGCAGGCTAGGTAGTAAATGATCATAATCATTTTAGTTAATGATAAAATTTTGTTTAGGTAAACTTTATCAAATGCTTCATTTGATGAGTATTCACAAAGCATTGATAAACTACTTGATTTTTTGTTTTAACATCATATCAATCAAAATGTTCAACGGCCGACTTTCCATTGCATTCTGCTTTTCACACCCATTCATTTCATTCAGAGGGAAAAGCAATCCGCAAAAAACGGATGAAAATACCATCGTCTGTCTTTTGAAAAACCTTTATTTGTCATAATGAAGGGAACCGGCCTTTTCCATTAAATCTCGCCTGTCGATTTGTTATGCATTGTTAACACAATACCAAATCAGTTTGAAAATTCAATTCCTGCTGCAAAACTAAAACATAATTCTGCATAAGTCAATAGTTTGAACCGATTATTCAAACATTCCGGTACTAAGATTTTACCAATGAGAGAATTAACTTTTCCATACGCTCAAAATGCGAGCCTTTCCAGAATACTTTATCACATGGTTTGCAATAAAAAAACTCATCAAATGCATGAAATGTGTCTGCCTCAATTTTGTTCCGTACTTTCGATTTTTCAATTTTCACCAATCCGGCATTGCAGGTCATACAACGGGTAAAGGATTTAAACCTGCTGTACAGGTCAAATCTTTTTACTACCTCAATTAACTGTTCGTGTTTTTCAATAGCCCGTACAAAATATCCGTGAGTTACTTCCTTCGATTTCAGCAAGAGTTTGTCACGTGTAAGTATGATTCGATTTTCCCTTTTGGCAACAGAAATTATTTCAGCATCGTCTATATCTGCCCTGTAAAGGGTATCGAATCCCAACATTCTGAGGTATTTTGCCAGTTTTCCCAGGTGGGCATCCAGGATAAAGCAGGGATTTCTTAAGGTAGTTTTCCTGATTTTTGTAAGGGGAGTAATATCCAGGCTCTCGAACACCGGATATACAGAAATGTGATCTCCCTCCCTGAGTTTGCATTCCAAATCAACGGATTTCTCATTTACGAGTATCAGATCTACTTCGGAAAGCGGGATTCCTAATGATTCAATTGTCTCACGAACCGATATAGGGGTTTTAAAATAGTGCACAAAGCTTTTCTGTTTTCTTCCGGAAGGCAGAAAATCATTCAGTTCGGCATAAAACCGGAAAATAAACTCCTTTTTAATATTCTTTCCCGGCATAGTATGTTTTGTTTTGATATCAACCACTTGTTGATCCTTGTTTGATTCTCCGGTAAAAGATGAATCCGTATATGGCAAAATTAAGAACTACAACAATAGAACCCAATACAAATTGCATATCCCGGGTGAGGACATCAGGATAAATAAGCGGTACAATGTAATGATCGATAAAATCCATTTCATAGCTGCTGTTACCCCCCCCATTCTTCTGAAATAATTTTCGAGGGGTGTTAGCGGACAGACAATATCCAGGTATTCAACCAGAACACCCCACAATGCAAAGGGAATATGTATCCATGCTATCTTAGGCCATTTTAATACGAGCAATGCACCCAGTGTTACAAAAACAATAAAGAGCAGGTGCGTTATGACAACCAGGTTCGAAAGAAAATTGCAAACCATGAGCTCTGGTATTTATTTCATGTTCAACTCAAAACTCCCAACTCCCAACTCAAAAGCCAAAACTTCTCACCTCATTAACAATAAATGATTAACTGATTAACTGGGCAACCGATTAACTGAAGTTATGTAACAAACAATATGTCAATTGATTAACTTCATTTTACCGATTCATCAGTTACACGATTCCACAGTTAAACGATTTATCTCGCAACTAGAGACTTGAGACTAGAAACTTCTTCTTCATCAGTTCATCGATTCATCAGTTATTCAACTCATCAACTCATCACTTCATCACCTTCTTCATTATGAATTATAAATTTTCCCGTCTTCCGACTTTCTCAATACTCAATACTCATTACTCAATACTTACTACTCAATACTAATTACTCATTACTAACTACTCATTACTAACTACTCATTACTTACTACTCACTACTCACTACTCACTACTTATAGTAAAGTTATGACTATTCTGTTCAAATTATTGACATTGATTTGATTCTGTGATATCTTTATATAGGAAAGCTTTCACTTGTAATTAATCTCACATTTATTATTTTAACTAAATACATCAGTTATGGCAGAAAGTGTTTATAAAATCATTGAGCTGGTAGGTGCCAGCAGTGAATCATGGGAAAAAGCAGCAGCAGCAGCTGTAAAAAAAGCATCCGAGAGCTTGCGTGATCTTCGGATTGCAGAAGTGTCTAAATTCGATATGCATATTAAGGACGGTAAGATTGAAACTTACCGGGTAAAGGTAAAAGTATCATTTAAGTATGAAGGGTAAATAATAAGTTTCTGGTTACTAGTTGCTGGTTTTTGCTTGTTCTTTTAGAGCATACCCTGACAGGGTAGGTTTTCAGACTGCATAAGCAAGAGCTTTAAAATCATTATTGCAGATTACACACCCTGTCAGGGTATTTACGTCAGATTTGATAAAGCTTTATTGATGAGCTATTCAAATTCCCCATGCAATTAAAATCCGGATCTTTTCAGAAGGCTTTGCTTGTTCTTTTAGAGCATACCCTGACAGGGTAGGTTTTCAGACTGCATAAATAAGAGCTTTGAAATCATTATTGCAGATTACCCACCCTGTCAGGGTATTCTTCGGTTCATACCACTTTCTTAGATCAACAGATCTTCTTCCCACCCGAGTTCTGACATATAACTTTTCTTCTCGAAAAATTCAAATTTAGTTATATGTAAAATTAC